>CAIYTL010000036.1 GCA_903929105.1 uncultured Micrococcales bacterium
CGGCTACCCGCGACTGTTTATCAGGATTTAGGAGAGAATCATGGCAGCACCTAAGGCAAAAGCCGGCTCAGCAGCCCGCAAGCCACGCAAAAAAGACAAAAAGAACATCACCGTTGGTCAGGCTCACATCAAGAGCACCTTCAACAACACCATCGTTTCGATCACCGACTCGACTGGCGCTGTTATTTCATGGTCTTCATCAGGTGACGTTGGCTACAAGGGTTCACGCAAGTCAACCCCGTTTGCCGCTCAGCTAGCTGCTGAATCAGCAGCCCGCAAAGCGCAAGAGCACGGTCTAAAGAAGGTAGACGTTTTCGTGAAGGGCCCAGGCTCAGGTCGCGAAACCGCTATTCGTTCACTTCAGGCCGCTGGTCTTGAGGTTGGCACCATCAGCGATGTGACCCCTCAGGCTCACAACGGTTGCCGCCCGCCTAAGCGTCGTCGCGTCTAAGTTTTTAAAATCACTCGGATGCCCGCTGGCGAGCAAAACGCTAGCGGGTAACCAAACCCCTTGCAGCAAACTGCGCAGTGGCCACTGTGCAGCCCAAAACATATAGGCGTCATATTGCGGGTGCCTATGCGAAAGGAATAACCGTGCTAATTGCACAGCGTCCAACCCTTGAAGAAGAAGTTCTAGATTCAAACCGTTCACGTTTCACCCTTGAGCCTTTGGAGCCAGGTTTTGGCTACACCCTAGGCAACTCACTTCGTCGCACTTTGTTGTCGTCGATTCCGGGTGCAGCAGTAACCACGATTCGCATTGAAGGCGTTCGTCACGAGTTCAGCACCATCGAAGGTGTAACCGAAGACGTAACCGAAATCATTTTGAACTTGAAAGAGCTAGTTGTCTCGTCAGAGCACGATGCTCCTGTAGTCATTCGCTTGCGCAAGTCAGGTGCCGGTGTTGCAACAGCAGCCGACATCGAAACTGTTGCTGGCATTGAAGTTCACAACCCTGAGCTCGTAATTGCTCACGTGAACGCCAAAGCAAAGTTCGATGTTGAACTAACTGTTGAGCGTGGCCGTGGCTATGTTCAGGCCAGCCAGAACCGTCAAGATGGCGCAGTTGACTTGATTGCTATCGACTCAATCTATTCACCAGTTTTGAAGGTCTCGTACCGCGTTGAGGCAACTCGCGCCGGTGAGTTCACCAACTTTGACAAGCTCATCGTTGATGTTGAGACCAAGAATTCGATCACCCCACGCGACGCAGTTGCGTCGGCCGGTCACACGCTTGTTGAGCTTTTCGGCTTGGCACGCGAGTTGAACACCGCAGCTGAAGGTATCGAGATTGGACCAGCTCCAGTTGAAGCTGGTCTATCACCTGAGTTGGCAATGCCAATTGAAGAGTTAGAGCTAACCGTTCGCAGCTACAACTGCCTAAAGCGTGAAGGCATCAACACCGTTAGTGAGCTAATCAACCTCACTGAAGACCAGTTGATGAACATTCGCAACTTCGGCAGCAAGTCGGTTGACGAAGTTCGCGACAAGCTCGTTTCACTCGGCCTAAAGTTCAAGGACTCTGTTCCTGGCTTTGACGGCGCCTACTTTAGCTCAGCCTTCGACGACGACCTAGCCTAAGCCTCGGTCTTTAGAAATCAAACAGGAGTAAATAATGCCTACCCCAACTAAGGGACCACGCCTCGGTGGCGGACCAGCTCACGAGCGTCTGCTACTAAACAACATGGCCACCTCATTGTTCTTGCACAAGAAGATCACCACCACCGAGACCAAGGCAAAGCGCCTTCGTCCGATCGCCGAGCGTTTGGTAACTTTCGCAAAGCGCGGAGACCTTCACGCACGTCGCCGTGTCATGCAGCAGATTCTAGACAAGGGTGTGGTTCACGAGCTATTCGCGAACATCGCACCTCTAGTTGCTGACCGCCAGGGCGGCTACACC
>CAIYTL010000037.1 GCA_903929105.1 uncultured Micrococcales bacterium
AGCTGAACCTAAGAACTTAACCTCTGGTTCGCTGTTCAACGCATATGCCGGTGACTTGATGTCGACTATGACGACCGTGACGTTGTCTGGTGCGCCATGTTCGAGAGCTTCATAAACTAAAAGTTCGCAGGCGTCGTCGGGGCTTCCGGGTTCGAGCAGAATGCGTTCGAGCACATCATCGGGCACAACCCCGCTAAGCCCATCTGAGCAAAGCAGCCAGCGGTCACCCGGCTTGGTGCCCAGAGTCATTAGGTCAATTTCGGGCGCATCTTCGACATCGCCTAAAACCCGCATTAAGACACTGCGGCGGGGGTGAACCAATGCCTCTTCGGCAGTAATTCGGCCGGTATCAACTAGGCGCTGAACAAATGTGTGATCTTTGGTGATTTGTTTCACTTTGCCTGCACGCGCCATATAAACGCGTGAGTCACCGATGTGAGCGATGGCAACCTTGCCGCCGGCGAGCATTAGACCCGAAAAAGTCGTTCCCATGCCAGCAAGTTCGCCGTGCTGTTCGACGGTTTCGCTCAGCTTGCGGTTGGCTTGAATCATTGCTTCGCGCATGGCCTCTAGAGCTAAATCAGGCGAATCAAAAATCACGTCGGTTTGGGCAACTCGGTGCGTAACCAAAGCCGAAGCAATGTCTCCGCCGGCGTGCCCGCCCATTCCGTCGGCCACAAAAAATAGGTTGAACCCGCAATAACCACTGTCTTGGTTCGAGGCTCGAGTGCGACCGATGTTTGAATCGCCCCCGGCAACAAACTGCATTGCAAGCGGCATAGTTGCTGTCTTGTCAGACGGCACAGATTCGGTCATGAGTTGCCCTAGCCTCGCAACTCAAAAGCGGTCTTGCCAATTCGCACTTCAGACCCAACTTTAAAAGTCACCGGCGTGGTCACTTTCACGCCATCAAGAAAGGTGCCGTTGGTCGAACCCAGGTCTTGCAGGGTCCACTCTTCGTTTGATTTGACTAACTTGGCATGATTGGTCGATGCAAACTCGTCGTCGATTACCAAGTCACTGCTCTCTGAGCGACCAATGGTAATCTCGCGGCGATCTAACTTGAGCTGGTAACCAGCTTTGTCACCGGCTGTAATGAGCAGTCGGTCAGCAACGATTTTGCTTGGCTGATTTGAATCGGATGCCTTCGGCATAATCAACTCGGTTTGCGTCGAGGCTCGAGCGGCGGCCTGCGGCAACACGGGTGAAGAAAGAATCTTAGGTGAGTTGTCTTTCACAACTCGACGCACCAGTTTTTGACCAAAAAGGTCTGAGCGCACCACTGAGATAACCGAAAAGATGAATATCCACAGAATGATTACAAACGAGGCTCGAACAATAAACAGCGCTAAATCGCTCATGCGTCCGACTCCGACTTGGCAATGATGCGAAAAACGAATTGGCTTCGACCGGCAACTATTTTTGAATCGTTGGCGAGTGCCACAACTTTGTTTGCGACTACGGGTTGGCCCTCGAGTCGGGTGCCGTTGGTTGAGCCCAAATCTCTCAGGCCGGCAAGCGAGCCATCCCATATGATTTCGAAGTGGGTGCGACTCAAACTTGAATCATTAATTTGCAGACCGGCCGACGCATCGCGCCCAACCGAAGTTTGGCCTTTAGGAACATTCAATCGACGCCCAGCCACATCGAGCACGGCTACCCAAGTAACCGCGGCAGAGTTGCTGCCTGAACGAATGGCAAGCTGCCCCAACGCCAGAGTGGAGTCTTCGGCCAACGAAATTGTTACCGGGCTGGTGGTTTGAAAGCGCTGCTTTTTAATGTGCGCGTTTGCTAGTTCAACCAATTCAACGATCAAAGGCTGGCCCAAAGCCTTCATGCGTTTGAAATCTGGCGAGGCAAGCCGAACCTCAAAAGAGTTAGGCACAAGAATGCGGTCGCGGCTGATCACCGAAGCTTTTGAATCGAGCTCGGTTTTAATTCGCGCTGCGATTTCGATTGGCTGCAGCTCAGACTTGAAGGTCTTGCTGAACGCCCGATTTATCGTGCGCTCTAGGCCTTTCTCGAATGAGTCGAAGAATCCCAAAATGCCGTCCGTTCCTTTATTAGACAAGTTTAACGGCGCAAAGCCTTTATCTGTGTAAAGCGGTTAGGGGCGCAAAAGTTTTTTGTGATTTGCCTGTGAGAGTTCTTTGAAATCACCGCCAAGACGCTGAATTCCATGGTCGCTCAAAGGTTGGGCAACCTAGTCTGGCTTCAACAGCGAAACCGCGTCGCGGCTCAAGTTGACATCAAAGAAAAGAGCAAAACAAAATGACTAACTCACTCGCAAAAAAAGCTTCAATCGCAACCATTGGTGTGGTCACCGTGCTCAGCCTGAGCATGGCTTCTGTGCCAGCTTTTGCTAAAGGCCAAGGCAACGGCAACGGTTCGTCGGCTAGCAGCCAGTCACTCGTCAAGCAGATTCGCCACGGCGGTCACGCACTAAAGATCGGCACCTCGTCGGTTCAGGGCAACGAAGTTAAGGCTTCGGTTCGCACTGCCGACCTAGCATTCACCGTTACCGGGGTTCCAGCAATCATTACCGACCCATCGCAAATCGCTGGAAAAATCATTTTCAAAGTGATTCCGTTGCCAGCTGACGCTACTTCGGCACCAGCCACCCCACCGGCTCTGACCCCGCAGCAAAACAAGTTTGACGGCAAGTTCAAGCTAGGTTCAGCAAACACCAACCCGCTAACTTTGAGCGACTCAACCCTTTCGGGTGCTATCAAAATTCGCGGTCTAAAAGGCGGCGCGGGCATTCAAAACCTAGCGGTATACCCTTTCTTGGCAGCTGACCGACGCAGTGGCTTGGCAGCTCAGGCAGGAACCGCAGTGTTTGTAGTTGCAACTACCGCAGCCGACGGCAGCGTTACCCTTTCGGCTCAATCAACTGAGCTAACGCTTGACCTTTCGCTAAACACCGGCACAATCAGAAGTGCTCAAACCGCCACAGTAAACGTTCCTGATGACGGCAAGGCTTATGCATTGCAAATCGTCAGAACCGCTGTATTAGATCGCCAAGGCAACTTGGTTGACGAAACCAACCCGCCAGTAGTCGCAACTCTTGGCCTCAGCGGCACCGGCGCGTTGACTGTTACCCTGCCAGATCTAAGACCAGGCAGCTACACCTTCAACCTTGTTCAACTAACCGCACAAAACACCGGTGTAGCAGTCGACGCTGATGGTTCACTAACTTCAGCTCTAGTTATTGGCTAACCCACACGCAAGCCCTTCGGCAAAGGCAAGACACCCCAACACGACGTTGGGGTGTCTTTGTTTTTGTGCTGGCCCGAGTAGTTGACGGGGAATCCGAGCTGTAATGTGAGCTGATTCGGGTGTAACATCAAACCGTAACGACAGGGGAGCGCTCTAAGCGCTGAGAGTGTGGTGAACCACAGACCCTCGAACCTGATCCGGTTTGCACCGGCGTAGGAAGTCGAGATCTCGACAGCCAATCGGCTGGCCCCTTTCAAATAATCACGTTGCTTTCGGGCGCGGTTTGAAAGGCTCAAAATGAATGCAATAAACCTAGCTTCAAATTCAAAATCACGTTCTTGGCGGGTAATCGACTTTGTGATCGCCGCGATGCTTGCAGTGGTTCTCGGTGTGGGCATGTGGGCTTATGACACTTTTGCTTATGCACCAGTTGGTGTGCTCTTTAGTGCGGTGCCTTGGTTAGCCGGCCTGCAGTTTGGCGTTTGGACCTTACCGGCAATTGCTGGCGCAATGATTGTTCGTCGCCCAGGCGCCGCATTGCTCGCCGAGCTGATTGCGGCATCGGTTGAGGTCAGTTTGGGCAACACCTGGGGCGCAACGTCTTTGTATTCAGCGCTTTTGCAGGGCGCCGCTGTTGAGCTGATTTTGCTTGTGGTTTTGTATCGCAATTTCAATCTATTAGTTGCTGCCTTAGCGGGCATAGCCGCGGCACTTGCCGAAGTTTTGGTTTATGAATCGTGGGCTTATTGGGCAGGCACCTCAACCGAGTTCTTGCTAAGTTACCTGGCGGCCTGCATGGTGTCTGGGGCCGTGATTGCCGGAGTTGGCGGCTGGCTTTTGGTTCGAGCGCTTCGAGCTGCCGGCGTGCTAGGTGCTTTTGCAAAATAGAGCGATCGTCGAAGCCAAGTCACTCGGCTGGCTGACTGGTTCAGACGCCAATGCGCCTGCACAACTTTTGCGCGACCTGAACTTTTCAATCGCGCCGGGTGAACGTGTGCTTTTGACGGGGCCTAGCGGTTCGGGCAAATCGACTCTATTGCGGGCCCTTGCTGGGGTTTTGCAACAGACCGAGACCGGCGTTTTCAGCGGTGAGTTGTATGTTCGCGGTCGCGCCGGGTTGTTGCTTCAAGACCCGGCTAACACCTTCGTAGCTGCTCGCCTTGGTGGCGAAATAGCTTTTGGTCCCGAGAACTTAGCACTTGCCGAACCTGAAATAAGGTCGAGGGTTGAGGCGTGCCTAGATCGGGTTGCCTTGCCTTATGGAGTTCATAGAGCAACCAACGAACTTTCTGGTGGTGAATCACAGCGCATGGCTTTGGCTGGTGTTCTTGCCATGAACCCAGATTTGCTTTTGCTAGACGAGCCAACCAGCATGCTCGACGAGTTGTCTGCAGCAAAAGTTCTGAACGCAATCAACGAGGTGCTTGATTCGCGGCCTGAAACGGCAGCCATCATCGTTGACCACAGCGCCGAGCCTTGGTCGAAGCTCGCCACCAGAGTTCTAGTTTTGAGTGCCGAGGGCAGGTTGGCCGCTGATTTGCCGATGGCCAGTTTCTTATCTGACGCAAGCGCAAAGGCTGTTCATCTAGCAACTGCATTCGACTTGGGGTATCGCACCGGCAAACCAGTGGGAACAGTGAGAGCTCTAGTCGGCCCTAGTGGTGCCGGCAAAACCACCGAACTACAAAAAATTCTAAAAAAACTGGGCGTCGCCGAGGTGGGCTGGGTGCCTCAGCAAGCTGAGTTCACAGTGGCGGGCAACACGGTTTGGCAAAGTGCAACAGCCACCGCAAAAAACCTTAACCTCGAAACCTCGCTAGCCTCGCGCCTGCTAACGCAGCTCGGGCTGCAAAACCAACTTCAACAAAACCCCTATCGGCTCTCAGGCGGCGAGTTGCGGCGCCTTGCGTTGGTCAGTGCGTTGGCGCATCATCCGTCACATTTAATGCTCGATGAACCAACAGTCGGCCAAGATGCCGAAACCTGGCAGGCGGTGGCCGGTGTGATTTTGGCTGCCAAACGCGCAGGCGTTGACGTCACTTTAGCCACGCACGATGCAGAGTTGATTGCGCTCGCCGATGAAGTCATCGAAGTAGTGCCGGCCGCAACAAGGTCGGCCGTGCCACCTCGCACTGGTCGAGTGGCTCCGTTGGCCGCGTTGCTGATCTCAATGGGCCTGCTCGGCGGCTCATTTGCCATCGGCAGTGTCGAAACCGGCGCGATTGCTTTGGGCGTTGAGGCCGCTCTGGCTTTGATGTGCTGGCGAATTTTGCCTCAGCAAAAAGCCAAACGATTCGTGCCGATTCTGATTGCACTGGCTTCGATTTGGCTGTCAAACGCACTCTTCGCAGCCGATGGGGTGAACCTGCAAGCGCTCGAACGAGCTTTAGTGGTAACTCTGCGAGTGGCCTTCTTTGCGCTGCCGAGCGTTGTGCTCGCTGGTGCGTTGCGGCCAGCAGAACTGGCAGCTGCTTTGGTGCGTTGGTGTCGAGTGCCGGCGCGACCAGCTGTTGCCGCAGCTGCAGCTTTGGTGCGACTTGAGTTTATTCAGTGGCAGTGGGCCGCTGTGCGTGAGGCTCGCAGGCTTCGGGGTTTTAACGAGGGGCACGGGCCTGTGGCGCGAACCAAAGAATTCATGGCGAGCTTGTTTGCCCTGTTGGTTCAATCGCTGCGAAGTGCCGGCGAGCTGGCAGTTGCCATGCAAGCTCGAGGGTTCGCCGAGCCTACGGCCAAAAGGCGCACCTGGGTGAAGTTCTAGTGCCAGCTTGCTTTTAGCCCGCTTAGGTTATAGCTAACCGACCGAACCGCCGGCGTGAGCCTTTGATAGATCGTGGGTGCAAGCACGGTTGGCATCGTCTTGACTGCAGTCTGTGCAAAGCAAAATCAAGTTGCGGCAGGCCAGGTTGGCGCAGTTGTGAAACTTGCTGGTTGGTGCGTGGCAGTTTTCACATTCGCCAATCGGCTTAGTGTCTTCGGTGAAGTCAACGTTCATGCGCTTGTCAAAGACATAGAGCGAGCCCTGCCAAAGGCCTTTATCGCCAAACTTTTCGCCATAGCGAACAATGCCGCCTTCAATTTGATAAACCTCTTTGAAGCCACGGTTGATCATTACCGAAGACAAAATCTCACAGCGAATTCCACCAGTGCAATAGGTGACAATCGGCTTGTCTTTGAGGTGGTCATATTTGCCCGACTCAAACTCGGCAACGAAATCGCGGGTGGTCTCGACGTCGGGAACAATTGCGTTTTTGAATTTTCCGATTTTAGCTTCGAACGCATTGCGGCCATCGAAGAACACAACCTCGTCGCCTCGTTCGGCTACCAGCTGGTTAACTTGGGCAGGCTTGAGGTGAACTCCGCCGCCAACAACGCCTTTTTTATCAACAACTAGTTCGCCAGGGGCGCCGAAGGTGACAATTTCGTCACGCACACGAACTCTTAAACGCGGAAAATCGTCGCCCAGGCCATCTGACCACTTGAAGTCGATTTTGCGAAAGCCAGGGTATTCCTTAGTTGCGCGAACATACTTTTTGAGCGCTGACATGTCGCCACCGAGGGTGCCGTTGATGCCGTGTTTCGAAATCAAAATGCGACCTTTTAGGCCGAGGCTTTCGCACAGGTTCTTTTGCCACAGACGCACAGCATCGGGGTCGCTCAGCGGGGCAAAGCCGTAATACAGAATGATTTTTTGAAGTTCCACAATCTAAATTCTACCGCTGCGGGCCTTTGAGCAACATAGGGTGCGCATTTGGCAAATTATCTGCTTAGGATATTCCCTATGACTGAAATAACCAATGAAGCTTATGAAGCCTTTGACCCTGAGTATCGCGCCCAAGATGACCTTTTTAGGCACGTGAATGGCATCTGGCTGAAGAACTACGAGATCGAAGCAGACAAGTCGAGCGAGGGCAGCTTCAATGACCTTCGCGACGCAGCCGAACTTGC
>CAIYTL010000038.1 GCA_903929105.1 uncultured Micrococcales bacterium
GCTAACGCCGCTGGGCACACGAACGTTGTCTTCGAGCACTCGCCAGGCGCCCGCTTCGTCGCGAACCAGGTCGATGCCTGAAACCTGAATGCGCACACCGTTTGCGGGGTCGATGCCAGAAGCTGCTCGGTGAAAGTGCGACGAAGAGGTGACTAGGCTGGCCGGAATCACGCCATCGCGAATCGCAGATTTAGGCCCATAAATGTCGGCCAAAAAAGCCTCAAGCACTTTCACACGTTGTTGAACTCCGGCGTCAATGGTTTTCCACTCGTTAGCTTCAATAACGCGAGGCACGGCGTCGAGCGGAAAAGGTCTTTCTTCGCCGGCAAAGTCGAACGTGACACCTTGAGCGAGATACGAGCTAGCCAATGCCTCGGTGCGCCCGGTTAGCTCGGCCATTGTCATTGAGCTGAGTGCGTCAAAAATTTGTTTGTAGTTTGGGCGAACTTTATTTGGGCCGCCAAACATCTCGTCATAGGCCTTTTTAGCCTTGATGCGCTCAGCATCACCGGCCGGCATCGGATACTTGTCAAATAGTTCACCCATGGTGATAAGTTACGAGCGTTTTGTTGCGCTTTTGTTTCTAGGTCAAGTCGCTATTGTGAAAGTTCAAATGCTAACTTTTGACTCGGCGCTAGCCTTCAGGCTGTTATCAGACGCCCCGTCTAGGCTGAAAAGGTGTGGTTCATCAGCCAAAGAATAAAGTTTCTAAAGCTCACGCTCAGGAATCTCACAGATAACTCTCAACGACTTGCGACAGGCTAAAGATATGACTGCAAACATGAGGTTCACAGAACCCAACAAAAAGGTGCGTCTTGGCTTTCGCAAAATTATTAAAGTTCAGCGCGGCCAAGACTTTGTCGAAGCTCTCGCTTGGCTAAGCGTTGTTGCAGTTGTCTCAATGTTTTTGCTCGACGGAAACCTCGCCCAGATCAAACTAGACGACGCCACGACTTGGCTCAACGCAATCAGCCGTCTTACTGCGCTAGTCGCAACCGACATTTTGCTGATTCACATGCTGCTTGTTGCACGAGTGCCCTGGATCGATCGACTTTATGGTCACGACCGCGCCACTCTCACTCACAAAAAACTAGGCAAGCCAATCTTGTACCTAGTAATAGCTCACTTTTTGGCCTCGCTAATTAGTTACGCCATCAGCGCCAAGACCACAATTGTGAATGAGTTTTTCACCCTGCTGCTGCACAGTGGGCGCGACCTGCTTTGGTCGATTTTGGCCTTGGCGCTAATGATTGTTGTGGTTGTGAGTTCGATTAACATCGCTCGCAAGCGCCTCAGCTATGAAGCTTGGTATCTAGTGCACCTGCTCTCATATTTTTCAGTTGCCCTTGCGGTTCCTCACCAGTTCTCAACCGGCACAGACATCGCGGGCAAATGGCCGCAAACATTCTTTTGGGTAACTTTGTATTTGTTCGTGGTTTGCAACATCGCATGGTTTCGCTTTTTGGCCCCAATCGTTGGCTCGATTTATCACGGCTTCAAGGTCGTCGAAACTGCCAGCGAATCTTCTGACGCTACATCGATCTACATCGGCGGTCGCAATCTGAAGCGCGTGGGCGGCAAGGCCGGCCAGTTCTATATCTTGCGCGTAATGACCGCCAAAGAATGGTGGCGAGCCCACCCATTCTCGCTATCGGCCGCACCGAATGAAAATTTCATTCGTTTCACCATCGGCAAGCGTGGTGACGACACTTCGTTGCTTCAGCTGATTAAGCCCGGCACCCGCATCATTCTTGAAGGCCCATATGGTGTCTTCACCGAAGACCGCCGCACCCGCGAAAAGGTCACTCTTATTGCTGCCGGCATCGGCGCCCCGCCGATTCGTGCACTGGCAGAGTCAATGGCTG
The DNA here is from genome assembly GCA_903929105.1 of uncultured Micrococcales bacterium. Lineage (GTDB taxonomy): Bacteria > Actinomycetota > Actinomycetes > Actinomycetales > Microbacteriaceae > Rhodoluna. Next base: position 1,866 of record CAIYTL010000038.1, read on the forward strand.
CTCGCCCAGGCGACATCAACATCATTTATCGTGTTCGAAACGAAAGCGATGCACCGTTAGTTGAAGAGCTAAAAGAACTTTCTCGTCGCCGCGGCTTCAAGCTCACGCTGCTCGAAGGCTCAAGAGGCAATCCAAAATCATGGATGCCCGCCCACCCCGAAAACCTACCTGACCACGCACGCCTTTCACTGATCGCACCTTGGGTTTCAGAGAGCGACGTATTCATCTGTGGCCCAGCGCCTTGGACCAAAACCGTAGAAAAGAGCTTGCTGCGTGCAGGCACCCCATCGCACCAAATTCACGCTGAGGAGTTTGCCTGGTGAGAAACACAACTAAAACTTTCGTTGCCTCGGTTGGCATGGGCATTTGCGCCATTAGTTATGCCATTGGCGCAAACTCTGCAGCCGGCACTTCGTTTTCGCTCGGTGCTCTAAACACCACCAGCGGCAGCGCAAACCCAACGGTTGGTGTTGACACCGGCGCTAGCAGCAGCAGCTCAAGCTCGGCACAGCCAAGCAGCTCTGGCTCGGCAACTTCTAAATCGACCTCGAGCCAATCAGCCAAGCCTTCGACTTCAAGCACGGCAAAGCCGAGCAGCTCAAGCACCGCTTCGGCCGCGTCCAAGAAGAAGAAAACAACCAAAAAAACCACTTCAACAGGTTCGAGCAGCGCACCAACCCCGGCACCAACTCACACTTCTAGCAGCGCACCAACCCCTAAACCAAGCACGTCGACACCTCCACCTTCTAGCACAACGGTGACAAAGACCGGCGCTGTGTTCAATGACAACGACCGCTGGGGTGACTATGCCCAGGTGTCGGTTACAAAAACCAACGGCAAAGTTACCGCTGTGAACGTGGTTAGCTCTTATGCAACCTCGCAGTGGCAAAGCGCGTATCCATACCTCGCACAGCTGGCCGTTGCCTCTAATGGCGCCCCAGTTGCTGCACTAAGCGGGGCCACCTATGCCAGCGCTGCCTTCAACGGGGCACTTGCCTCAGCAATGTCAAAGTTTTAAGGCTCACACATGAATCGCGATCAAGTACACACAATGATGACGGCCTTGGCCATTGGCGGCAGCGTCGTTGGTGGCATAGTCATTACTCAGCACCAGGTGGCTGAACACACCATAAGTTTTCCAACCACCACGCCAACTTCAAGCGGCACGCCCACTGCGTCAGCAACCAAAACCCCTAGCCCTTCGGCTACTGCGAGCAAAGTGACTAAAACCGGCGACGTTTATCAAGGCGGCGACCAGTGGGGCGATTACGCGCAAGTGACCGTCACAAAAGTGAACGGCGTTGTCACCGATGTAACAATTGCTAAGGCCTATGCCACCTCGCAGTGGCAAAGCGCATACCCGATCTTGGCACAGTCAGCAGTAGCCTCAAAGGGCTCATCAGTGGCGAACCTATCGGGCGCCACCTATGCATCCAACGCTTTCAACGGGGCGCTAGCTTCGGCTATGTCAAAGTTCTAAGTCTATAAACAATGGCTGCCGCAACCCGTGAGTTCTTTCATCACGAAACCTGCATGGGCACAGTTTTTAGGTTTGGCGGGCAAACTCAGTTTGACCCGGCAAAAACTAAAGAACTGGTGATGGCCGCTTGCGAAATATTGCACGAAGCTGATCGCACCTTTAGCCTCTATAAACCTGAAAGCCCGTTGAGCCGGCTGGCTCGTGGCGAGGCTGCGGTTAAAGATTTGCCTGCTGTGGTTTCAGATATCTGGGATTCCTGCGAAGCCTGGGAGGCGATCACCGACGGCTGGTTCAGCGCGTTCACTCCACAGCACACTTTTGACCCTTCGGGCATTGTCAAAACTTGGGCAGCTCAGGCCGCCGCAAACTACTTGCTCGAAAATGATCTGCGCGACATAACTGTGAACGCTGGCGGTGACGTTTGGATATCTGACGATGCCACCGGCGTTGATGATTGGCGTGTAGGTTTGCACAAACCGGTTTCAATCGGCTCGCCCGAGGCTGGGTCTTTGACGGTTATTGACCTCAAAGGCACAGTGTTTCGGGCGGTAGCAACCAGTGGTTCAGCTGAGCGCGGTTTGCACATTTGGAACCCAAAGGCACCTGAGCGCGCTTCGGCAGATGAACTAGTGCAGGTGAGCATCGTGGCTCGCGACCTGGTGACCGCTGATGTATGGGCAACTGCCGCTTTTGCTATGGGCAGCCGCGCAATCGGCATTTTGAATCGCTACAACGAGGCACACCCAGACCAGTCGGTTGAGGCTTTTGCAATAGCAAAAAGTGCTGACCCGAACTCAGGCGAGTTTCAGTTCGCTGCCACTGAGGGCTTCAGTCAACTGTTTGCCCGCTAGCTGGTTCACCACTCTGAAGGTGCCGGTTCTTTGCCTTTTGGCATTGCAGTTGTTTCAGCCCATTCGGTAACCCAAACTGGTAATTCGGGGCGGGGCCAAGGCCAACCAAAACCACCGTTGCCGTCAGGGCCAGCCTGAGCAACCTGTTCAGTAGTTAAGATTCCTCTAGTCTTTTTTAGAAACCTGATACGTATAACAGATTTTGCATACATTTCGCCGTCAACTACGAATCGCTGTTCCAAATAAAACGCCAAGTCATCCCATCCGATGATTTTGGTTTCAAGATCGAATTTCTTCCATAGCTCAAGCGATTTGCGATAGGTAATCGTCGTGGCAACGACAACTGGGTACCAGCCGAGTTTCTTATAAACCTTCCAAGCGCCCGAACGGTGCATCAGGTCTAAGCGACCTAGGTCTTGAATCGACAAAAACTTGCCGTTGTTCATGTGAGCAAAAGTGTCGAGATCACTTGGCCAAACCCGAAATGACCGGCGTGACACATCATTCAAGGTGAGCGTGCTGCGGCTGCGCCAGCTCAACATTGCCCAAAGCAGGCGCAACCACAGATTCATCTA
>CAIYTL010000039.1 GCA_903929105.1 uncultured Micrococcales bacterium
GATTTGAACCCCTGACCCCCTGCATGCCATGCAGGTGCGCTACCAGCTGCGCCACGGGCCCGTTTGTTACCGAGGCAACCTGAACAGCCTACTACAAAAACTATTCAGTATCTATTTCAAGTTTGACTACCGGGCAGTCTTTCCAGAGCCTTTCGATCGAATAGTAAAGGCGGTCTTCTTCGTGAAAGATGTGACAAATAATGTCGCCAAAATCGAGCAGAACCCAGCGGCCAGTATTTTTGCCTTCGCGGCGCAACAACTTGTGCCCGCTAAGCAGCAGTCGATCTTCAATCTCGTCGCTGATGGCAACAACCTGGCGCTCGTTTCTCGCGCTGACGATCAAAAAGATGTCGGTTAGCGGCATCGGGTCTGTGACATCGAGTGCCACAATATCGTCTCCGAGTTTGTCAGCCGCTGCTTGACCAGCGAGTTGTGCCATTTGAATTGCTTTTGCAGTTGCAGTCATATTTCTTTCGTGTTTATTTGATAAAGCCGTACATCCAGGCGACTACTAAAAGCCCGCCCACCGTAAGCATCATGATTGAGACGGTTAGAGCATAGAACAGCTGGCCCTGCACGCCCTTTGACGTGACAGGCGCAAAACCAAGTTCAGGGTTTTGCCTGATCAGGTCTTGTGCGGCCACAGGCGAAATGCTCGAAACAAAACTTGTTGAAGAATCGAGCCTCTGAGCATCATCGGCGATCTGCGCCGCCTCAGGCAACGGTATCGACCCGGTAGTTGTGTTCAGATTAGGAAGCGGAATAGAACCCGTTTTGAGCGTGACTCCGGTTTCAATCATCATCGAACCAGTCAATGCGTCAGGTGTTACCGGCAAAACGATTGAGTTAGTGGTCGTGTCGAGTGAGAAGCCGCTCGAAGTTTCAAACATCGGAACAAAATCGGGGTCACCAATCGACGGTGAGTTTTCAAAAGGCTCATCTGAAATTGCGCTCGAACCTTGGCGCAACTGTTCGCGCAGTTCTCTGCGAGATTGGGGTTGAGCGGCTTGAACCGTGGTTGCTTCTGGCAATGCTTCAGCAACCATCGGCGCGGCTTGAATGTAAGAATCGGCATTAGCTACGCCGGTTTGAGCTTGAGCTTCAGCCAAGCGGCGGGCTCGGCGACTTTCAAATTCTTGAGTCATGGCAACCGTCGATACAGTTCGTGCTTTGTGATGTATTGCACAACGCCGTCGGGCACTAGATACCAAACTGGTTTGCCAACCGAAACTCTTTGGCGGCAATCAGTCGAAGAAATTGAAAGCGCTGGAATCTCTAGTGAAGAAATCGCACCCTCGGGAGCATCGGGAATCTCTAACGAGTGACCGGGTCGACTCACCGCAACAAAGTGCGCTAAACCCCAAATAGAGTCAATGTCTTTCCACGCCAAGATTTGAGCAATAGCGTCGGCGCCCGAAATAAAGAAAAGGTCGGCGTCGGGGTTGGCGGATTTCATTTCGCGCAAAGTATCGACCGTATAAGTTGGGCCGTCGCGGTCAATTTCGATTCGACTAACTTTGAATCTCGGATTCGCCGCTGTAGCAATCACCGTCATCAGATAGCGATGTTCGGCCGGCGAAACCACCTGTTTTTGCCAAGGGCGACCCGTTGGAACAAACACAACCTCGTCAAGCGACAGAGCGGCAGCTACTTCACTCGCAGCCACCAAGTGCCCATTGTGAATTGGGTCGAATGTTCCACCCATCACGCCGAGTCGCTTTTTGGTCATAGAGAGTCTGCTTAATTGCCTAAAGGCAAATGTTTAGTGGTGACCCTGCTGGTCAGAACCTTTTTTAAGGCTGCGGTTAGCAACATCGCGGTAGCTCCAGGTGATACCTGCAAGCGCGATGAAAACGACTAGAGCGATCGCTCCGTAACCCCAGGTCGGAAAACCGCCTTGAGCTGCTGCCGTTGCGGCTTCTTCTGCACGAAAAATCATGGTTAACTCCTTTATGAATCAAGCCTAGCTTAGGAACGAATATGCCCGGCTCCACGCACCAACCATTTTGTGCTGGTCAGTTCTTGCAAGCCCATCGGGCCCCTTGCGTGAAGCTTTTGAGTTGAAATGCCAACCTCAGCGCCAAAGCCGAACTCGCCGCCATCGGTGAATCTCGTTGAGGCGTTGACCATAACGGCGGCCGCATCAACTTCGGCCAGAAAACGCTCGGCATTTTGAATGTCTTCAGTGATTATCGACTCAGTGTGTTTGGTTGAATACTTAGCAATGTGAGCCAAAGCTTCATCTAGATTGTCAACTACTTTGACAGCCAAGTCGAGGTCGTGATACTCGGCCA
>CAIYTL010000040.1 GCA_903929105.1 uncultured Micrococcales bacterium
ACCGTTACCCAGACCGCGAGTTTCTTTCACTTCGCCTGGCGCTGGCTGACTATCTAAATGACAATTTGGGCAGCTCGCTGAACGTTGCGAACATTTGGGCTGGCAACGGTTCAAACGAGGTTTTACAACACATTTTTCAAGCATTCGGTGGCCCCGGTCGCAAAGCGCTAGGTTTCAAGCCCACCTATTCAATGTACAAACTGATCGCTCAAGGTGCACAGACTGAATACGTTGACGCCGACCGTGACGACCGTTTTGAGTTGAGCGTTGAAACTGTTCAGGCCGGCATCAAGGCTAATCAACCAAACATCGTGATGCTCTGCTCGCCGAACAACCCAACGGGCACCCCTGTGTCGCTTGATGTTATCAAGGCTGCTTATGACGCATTGCAAGAAACCACCGGCGGAATTTTGGTAGTTGACGAGGCCTATGGTGAGTTCGCCCATGACCAAAGTCAATCGGCGGTCACTCTGCTTGAGGGGCGGCCAAAACTTTTGGTCAGCCGAACCATGAGCAAGGCCTTTGCTTTTGCTGGTGCTCGAGTAGGTTATTTGGCGGCTGACCCTGCGGTTATCGATGCGCTGCGGCTCGTGCGCCTGCCATATCACCTTTCGGCCTTCACGCAGGCCGCTGCCGAAGGGGCTTTGGCCCACAGCGCAGAAATGCTTCGCACCGTTGACGAGATTCGAGTTCAGCGCGATCGCATTGTCACCGAGCTCACCGCTATGGGCTTAGACCCTTATCGCACCGACTCAAACTTTGTGCTTTTTGCGGGGCTCGACGACGCGCCTGCAGTTTGGCAAGCGCTTCTCGACCAGGGGGTTTTAGTGCGAGACATGGGCATTGCTGGCACCCTTCGCGTTTCGGCCGGCACCGAGTCTGAGACCACTCGCTTTTTGCAAGCATTGCGCCAAGTTATCGGCCAGTAGCGCCCGCCAGCGTTTAGGCACCAGCGTCACCATTCACGCTAGAATTCACTCAGAAACCACCACAACTTAGGAGGTTCGTCGATGAGTCGCATCGCAACCCTAACTCGCAAGACTTCAGAGTCTTCGATTGAGCTTTCGCTCAACCTCGACGGCACTGGCCGCAGCGAGATTTCTACTACCGTGCCATTTTTCGACCACCTGCTAACCGCTTTTGCGAAGCACTCATTAGTCGACTTGGCTGTGCGCGCGACTGGCGACACTCACATCGACGTTCACCACACCGTTGAAGACACTGCGATTGTGCTCGGTTTGGCTATCAAACAGGCTTTGGGCGACAAGGCTGGCATTGGGCGTTACGGTGATGCCACGGTTCCACTTGACGACGCGCTTGCTCGCGCCGTGGTTGATGTATCGGGCCGCCCATATCTTGTTCACAGCGGCGAGCCTGCCGGCTATGAGTACCACCTGATCGGCGGTCACTTCACTGGGTCGATGATCCGTCACGTTTTTGAGGCCATCGCGTTCAACGCTGGTCTGACCCTGCACGTTGAGGTTTTGACCGGCCGAGACCCGCACCACATTGCTGAAGCCGAGTTCAAAGCATTCGCTCGCGCGTTTCGCAAAGCTGTCGAGCCAGATGCTCGAGTTGAGGGAATTCCTTCGACCAAGGGCGCTCTGTGACTCCATCGCCAAAAGTTGTAGTTCTTGACTACGGCAGCGGCAATGTTCACTCAGTAGCCAAGGCCATTCAAGCAGCTGGCGCCGACGTTTCGCTAACCGGCAACTTTGACGAAGCCATGGCCGCCGACGGGCTAGTTGTGCCCGGCGTAGGTGCTTTTGATGCGGTTATGACACAGCTGGGCACCGTGAAAGCTGCCGAACTCGTTGACCGCCGTTTGACCATGGGCAAAAAAGTTTTGGGCATTTGCGTTGGCTTGCAGGTAATGTTCGAAAGCGGCAACGAGCACGGAATTCAAACCGAAGGGCTCGGCCAGTGGCCTGGCAAAGTTGAGATGCTGCCTGCACCCGTTTTGCCTCACATGGGTTGGAACACGGTCAAGGCGCCAGCTGGTTCAAAGCTTTTCGAGGGCATAGCCGATGAACGGTTCTATTTTGTGCACAGCTACGGCGTGCTAAGTTGGCCGCTTGCTGACACCGGTGAAATCATTCCCACCAGTGTTACTTGGGGTGAATATGGCGCACCGTTCATTGCGGCGGTCGAGAATGGCCCGCTCAGTGCAACTCAGTTTCACCCCGAAAAATCTGGACAAGCGGGCATCAGGTTGCTTACCAACTGGGTAAACACCCTCTAACTTTTTGCCACCTAAAGCACCAAATAGACCTTTAGTACCACTCGAACCGAAAGAACTACCGTGAAAAAACTAGAACTTTTGCCAGCAGTTGACGTACGTGATGGCAAAGCTGTGCGCCTAACTCAGGGCGAGTCAGGCTCAGAAACCGACTATGGCAGCCCGCTTGAAGCAGCCCAAAACTGGGTTGACGCTGGCGCCGAGTGGATTCACCTGGTTGACCTTGACGCAGCGTTTGGCACCGGCGACAACCGAGCGCTGATTCGCGATGTTGTGGCCGCGATGAAAGACGTAAAGATCGAGTTGAGCGGTGGCATTCGTGACGACGC
>CAIYTL010000041.1 GCA_903929105.1 uncultured Micrococcales bacterium
ATTAGCTCAATTGGTAGAGCGCCTGCTTTGCAAGCAGGAGGTCAGGGGTTCGATTCCCCTATTCTCCACGAATAGAAAATGGTCACCCTTCGGGGTGGCCATTTTTCGTTTCTTGGGCTCACGTTTACGTCGCTCCCGATCACTTTTTGCTTGAACACGGGTTCGCTCGCGGTCTCGCTCCGGCAATGCGCTGACGCGCATCGCCATTCGGCGCTCGCCTATTCTCCACGAATAGAAAATGGTCTCCCTTCGGGGTGGCCATTTTGGCTTAACCAGGTATGCAGTGTTTTAGGCTTGAGGCATGACTGCTTGCGTTGTTGTTGCCACTTTTAAAGTTAAGCCAGAGTTTCGTGAAGAAGTTCGTGATTTGCTGCTTGCCGAGCAGGTAGGCGTGCTAACCGAGCCAGGTTGCCTAACCTATGCGTTGCACGACGACGTAAACGGTGACTTAGTGTTTGTCGAGTCATGGCAGAATCGCGAGCTGTGGATGATTCACAACGACGCACCGAGCGTTGCTCGAATCATTGCCGGCACCGAGGGCAAACTTGTTGAACCGGTTCGCGTTCAAGAACTTTACGTTAGCTAGCACGGCGGCGTCTCGGAATACTAACTTGAAGCGCTAACGTCAACCTTCGCAAGTTCTTCGGCAATAATGCGTTTGGCGGCATTGCCTGCGATTATGAAGGTCGCGGTCTGACTGACCAACGTCGCTATCGAAAAAATCAAGCCCGCATACCAACCTAGTGTGAGGGGCAGAGTCTTGAATGTTGGAGCGGCGTAGAACAATGCTGGCAGTGCTATCGAAAAGACCCCGGTGGCAAGTGAGAGTGTGACCACCCAGCGATAGGTGACGCCGCTGATCCGAGAAGCCCGAACTAAATCCTTAGTTTTTTTGATTAGAACCTGCTGTTTGAACATGCCCGCGAACAATGTCCAAAGCGTGAAAGACATCAAGCCAAAAGTAATTGGCCCAAAGATTTCGAAACTTGCCGGCCCTATAAATGATTTCGTTTGCGCGAGTGCCACCGCGGCGGCAATAAAAAGTGGCCAAGCTATGGCAACCAAGGCGAGTTGCTTTCGAAACTGCGAAACTCGAAGTTGAATCTCGGAGGCCGTGGCTCGAATCTGCAGGTCATCCGAAGACGCCGACGCAACGGGCCGCGCCAAGGCTAATCTGTCGTCGTTGCTTAGAGAGGCTTGAAAGGCAGCGTTCCGCCAAGCCAGAACAACAATCGGAAAACAATAGGCGGTGAAAGCCAAGACAAAAAAGAGGCGTGCGGCAAAGTCGAGAAGATGCGGACCCTGCAACCACCTGATTAGGAAGTCACGTATCGGCTGCGATTGAACATGGAAATCTTTAGATGAAGCGTCATAGCCACCATAAACAAATGACTCAGTGAGCGGTGTTAGAACCACCAGCGCAAGAAAAACTCCCAAACCAACGCGACGCACCACAATGTAACCTAGACGATAAGCGTCATCGCGCATTTTGAGCTGAAATTCGTCTAGATCTTCGGCGCGGGCAGCAGTCAAGTTAGCAAGCGCGAAACGCAGCATCAAGAATAAAACCACCATGAGCACCGAACCCTGAAACTGGCTTTCGTCGAGCACATGAGCGGTTGGCCAGTCGAGCGGATACGCAAAGATGCTTAGAAAATAGATGTTTGTGATCGCGCAAACTGCGATGACCATAGTGCGAAGGCCAGTTACTGAGCCAAGCAGGTTTCGAGCGTTCATTTTAGTTCCCCTAACTGAAAGATATCTTCGACCGAAACATTCAAGACTTTGGCAAATTTCAATGCCAAAACCAGGCTCGGGCTGTATTCGCCGCGTTCGATGTAGCCAATGGTTTGGTAATGTACATCGACAGCGTCGGCCAGTTCCTGCCGGCTTAGACCAGCGAGAACTCTAAACTGCTCGATGCTGCTGATGATTTGCTCTTCTTGCGCCTTTGGTTTGCGTCCCATATAGGTAGCATAAATACAACAAGACCGAAACGCAAATCCAATCGGCTGAGACGTTCATCACTCAACTCAACTGTTCGCCTTGGCGAGTTCATGTCACTAGGCTGGAATGATGTTCGCACTGCTATCTGGTCTTGTCACTGGCTTCTCGCTAATCATCGCTATTGGTGCACAAAATGCATTTTTGATTCGCCAAGGTCTAACTCGCAAATATTCGGGAATGGTGATTGTCGTTGCAAGTCTTGGCGATGCACTGCTCATTTCGCTAGGAACATTGGGCTTGGGAGCCCTAGTTAGCCACCTGCCAGTGTTTCTCGAAGTCATTAGGTGGGTGGGAGTCGCCTATCTAACCTGGTTCGCAATCGGAGCCTTGCGCAAGGCATTCGCCAGCGAACAACTAGCTGTGACTTTGGGTGAGAGTGGATCGCGCAAAAAAGTCTTGATCACTCTGCTAGCCCTGACGTTTTTGAATCCACACGTTTACATCGACACCGTCTTGTTACTGGGTAGCATCAGCAGTCAGTTTGGCGATAACCGATGGTTGTTTGCCATCGGCGCCATTACCGCAAACACAATCTGGTTCACCGGCACGGTTCTAGCATCACGTGCTGCAGCCAGACTAATGAGCAGGCCGATTTTTTGGCGCATTTTAGATTTGTCGATTGCTGTGGTTATGCTTGCGATAGCAGCGCTGTTGGCTTTCTATCGATTCGCCAAATAAAAATTTCGCGCTCGAGGGGGAACCATGGTTGCAGCCGGATGCCTAACGTTTGTTGTGCTTATCGTGCTATTCACTTTGGGCAACTCATACCCTTGGATCTGGGCGATAGTAGCCGCGGCCATCTTGGCGGGCGTGGCCGCGAGGCTTGTTCAAAATCGAAATAACAAGATTGCCTCGATAGAGGCTTTTGAACGGCAGGCCGCAGCAGTTGATGCTTTTGCCAATCAAATAGCAACCGGCACCGGGCAGAGTGCAGCCAACTTTGCTCTGAAATCGAATGAGATTTTATTGGCCACTCAAGACAATGTCACCCTGCTCGAATGGGTGAGCACGGGCTCAAGCTACCAAGGCGGCAGCGCAGGTTTTAGTTTCAGGGTCATGCGAGGGGTTTCTTATCGAGTGGGCCAAAGTCGCGGTCAGCTCGTCAAGAACCCGCCAGCCCTGAAGACCATCGACGTTGGCACGGTTAACTTCACCACCGAGCGAATTACATTTGTTGGACCCCGTGAAACTCGAGCCTATGAGGTTGAAAAGATGTTGAACCTAAGCATTGACCACAATGGGCAGACAGTGATGATTTCGGTTTCGAATCGTCAAAAGCCCTCGGCTCTGCAGGGTTCATCGTTTGATCTAGTTGGGCCGGGCTTTTTAGTGCAAACCGCCCTGACCTTGCACAACTCTGACGCTCAAACTGCCGCCGCGCAGCTGCGAGCCAGTGCCAACGAGCTGCGTGCGTCGGCTCAAGCCACGCGAGTTCAGCTAAAGCTAGCCAAGTAGAGCCGAAGGTTTCAGCGAGCGAGCCAGCACAGAAGCCAGCACTAGACAGCCCGCGAGCACCCAGAACATTCCGAGCAACCCGATGGTCTGGCCCAACAGGCCGAGCAACGGCGGGCCGACCAGAAATGCCGTGTAACCGCAAGTAGCGACAAGCGCTACTCTGCGTGCCGAGTCGGTGCCCTCACCGGCTGCCGAAAGGAACAGCGGAAAAGCCAAAGCAACACCCGCACCCCAGAGCGCAGAGGCTATCCATGCAAAATAAAGCGCACTGCTGCCGAACCAAGCTGGACCAAAAATAATCACGATAATGCCGACCACACCGACCAAAGCTGCTCGACGCAGCACTTTGTGGCGACCCCACCGATCAACCAGGTTGCCGCCGAAATAACGAGTGATTGTCATTGAGCCGACCAAGAACGCATAACCCAGCCCAGCGTTCGCCGGAGACGCTTTGTAGTTTTCAACCAGCGATAAAGCCAACCAGTCGTTTGAAGCGCCTTCGACCAAAGTGATAGCAAAAATGCCCAAGCCGATCATAAACAGGCTGGTTTGAAACAACAGTTTGAAGCTATTGGTGCGCTTTTTGGACGCGGCCTCATCACCAGGTGCCGAACTTAGCGAACCGTCGTTTAGCTTGCCGGTTCCTGAGGGCACAAACCGGTTGGTGAAAAACAACAGAATGGCCGCTAATGGCACCAGCGCCCAGGTTTGCCACTGAATCGTGAAATGTAACCAGGCTCCCATGGCCCCATAACCCGCGCCAATCAAAGTGCCTAAAGAGTAGGCTGCGTGCAGTCGAGGCATGAGCGAACGACCCTCTAGCTGCTCAAGTTTTGACCCGTCGACATTTTGGGCAACATCGGCCACCCCAACACCAAAGCCTAAAAAGAATCCAAATATGGCTACACCGAGAGCAAAATGAAACCCGGCTGAGAAGGCCGCCGCCGCTAGCGCCAAAACAAATAGCGCAAAGCCCCTCTGCAACACGGGTTTGGTGCCGAAGCGCTCAATCAAACGGTTGCTGACAATCAAAGCGCTCAGCGAACCGATCGCGCCAACGAGCAAAATGAACCCAAGCTGCGCGGTGGTTACTGCGATTAGAGTTTTCACCTCGGGCAAACGAACCGCCCACGAGGCCCAGGCCACGCCAAAGAAAGCGAAAAACAGTGTGATTGACCGGTGCCATGCGCGCATAGACCCGAGTTTAGTTGCTCGCCACAGGTTAGGCTGTTAGCACCGATTCGAGCTAAGGCTAGTCACAATGCAAACCAATAAACGACGCATCTCGCCGTTCGTGTTTTTGCAATTGTCCTCATTTATTGGCTTTAGCTCAGGGTCAATGGTTTTCATGTTGCTACCTTGGATGGCGATTCAATTGACAGGCCAAGCTAGCGCGGCGGGCCTAGCTGTGACACTTACGAGCATTCCTGGCCTGTTGCTTTCGCCGATTGTCGGTTCGATTATCGATAAGTATGGCCGCCGTAGGTCATCCATTTTTATTGAATTGGTGAACGCTGTTGTGACAATGGCGATTCCCCTGTGGGCGGCGGCCACTGGTCAGGTGAACTTTGCGTTTTTGATCATTGTGATGCTAGTGCGTTCGGCGGTAGGGTCTGGCGGGGCAACGGCTCGCAAAAGCCTGCTGCCCGATGCGGCTGCTGCCGGCAATATGTCACTCGAGCGCGCTAACTCGATTCAAGAGTCAATCGTTGCGGCCGGGTTTGCAATTGGCCCTGCGCTCGCCGCGCTTTGCATTCAGTGGTTTGGCACGAACAACACTTTTTGGATCGTCGCTGGCCTTGGTGCTTTGAGCGGTTTTGCTGCGATGCTCATTCGAGTCGTTGAACATCGCGAGGCTCACGACGATGACGAAGGGCGTCACTGGGCGAGCTATGCCGTTCAGGGTTTCAAGATTCTGTTCAACACACCATCGGTTTTGTTGCTGTTAGCAACCATGCTTGGCTTAGCCATCATCTATTTGCCGACCGAAATGGTGGTTCTGCCGGCGCTCTACAACCAGGCCAAAGACCCGCAGGGCTTGGGCTTTTTGATCTCGACAATGGCCATTTTCACCACGGTTGGTTCGCTAGGTTTCGAGAAAATCACCAAACATCTCAGCTATAGCAACACATTTAGATTGGCGACCCTCACTCTCGCAGCGAGCATGATTCCGATGGCATTTTTTCCACCCCAGTGGGCAATGTTGCTATGCGGCGCTCTATTAGGGCTCGGATGGGGCCCGTTGCCCCCGCTAGTAAACACTGTTATTCAACGCAAGATACCCGCCAATAAACGCGGACGAGTCTTTAGCCTAGAAATGACCATTTGGACAGCCGGCCCAATGACCTCAATGAGCCTTGTTGGCTGGGGTGTTGATGCTTTGGGTGGCAAGCCGATGTATGC
>CAIYTL010000042.1 GCA_903929105.1 uncultured Micrococcales bacterium
ACATCGGCTTAGCCGAGCAGATAGCTGGTCGGGTTCAGCTCTAAGACTGACTAATTGCAAAACCGCCGGCAGATTTGTCGGCGGTTTTTGTAATTACAAAAAGTTGGGTTACTTGAGCGCTGGCTGGTCTGGGTCGCGAGGATCGTCTTTGACGGCGAGCTTTAGGGTTGCAATTGCCACGATAACCACGATGAAAGTAATGCCTGCCCAAATCGAAGCCCCGCCAATGCGTGCACTCTGGTTGATGTTGCCATCGGCATCTTGTGGGCGAACTCCGAAGAAAACAATGATTCCCACAAGCGCGGCTGATATCGCCGACAAAATGAGAATGCTTTTGACTGAGGTTGGGTTAGATGCTTTTGCCATGTTTAAACCCTAATCTGCTTTGGTTGGGCTGGCTGCCCAAACCCCTTGATGAACCGCACTGAGCGCCAGATAGGCCCCAAGAAAACCCGAAGCGTTCAGTGGTTCAGGGTTTAAAACTACGTAAATCAATGTGAATAGCTCTGCAAGGGCAGCTGCAATGAGGTGCTCGCGGCCTTCAATAGTTTTGAAACCTGATTTTGATGCCAGGTATGTTTCGATTGCAGCGTTCAGCACCAGGTAGGCCATGACTACTATCTGAAAAATTGCCAACTTTGAGCTAGCCTGCCCGCCTAGGCCCAAGATTGCCGCAACCGCAGCCAGCAGGCTGATCAACGCACCCGGCGCAACGGCTTGGCGCATGCCTGGCTTTGGGCGCAAAAAGCCTAGGGCGATTGTGCCAAGAGCCTGCAAAAATGCGAAGCCCGCAAAAATGGCCAGGCCCAAGGCGGCTGTGTCTGGTCGGGTGAAAGTTATAAACAACGTCGCCGCTAGGGCAACCAAGGCTCTGAAGCCAATGACGATTCGCACCTATTTAGTGTTTCATATTTGCAAAGCGTGAATACTGCCCTTGAAACGCGACGGTAACGGTGCCGGTTGGCCCGTTACGCTGCTTGGCCAGAATGACGTCGGCTTCGCCAGCACGCGGATGCTCTTTTTCGCCGAGGTCTGGGCGGTGCAGCAAAATGACCACGTCGGCGTCTTGTTCGAGCGAGCCTGATTCGCGAAGCTGCGAGATGTCTGGTTTTTTGTCTTTGGCCTCTTCAGACTTTCGGTTCAGCTGTGAGATAGCGATTAACGGCACACCTAGTTCTTTGGCGAGCAACTTGAGTGCACGCGAGAACTCAGAGACTTCTTGTTGGCGGCTTTCGACCTTTTTGCCCGAGGTTAGAAGCTGCAGATAGTCAATGACAATCATTTGAAGACCCACGCGCTCAGCAAGGCGCCTCGACTTCGCACGAATTTCAACCATTGTGAGGTTTGGGCTGTCGTCAATATAAAGTGGCGCATCGCTGATTTTGCCGCGAATATCGGCTATGCGAACCCAGTCGGTCTCGCTCATGGTGCCTTTGCGCATATTTTGCAGCGGAATCTGAGTTTCGGCCGAAAGCATGCGCATTGCAATTTCAGAACGGCTCATCTCGAGTGAAAAAAAGATAACTGCCTTGCGTTTGCGAATCGCGGCATGGCGAGCAATGTCGAGCGCCAACGTTGACTTGCCCACTGCTGGGCGGGCGGCAACGATAACTAGTTGGCCCGGGTGCAAGCCGTGGGTTAGATTGTCGAGCTCGGTGAAACCGGTTGGAACACCAACCAGGTCGCCACCGCGACTTTCGGCGGCCTCCATTTCGGCCACTGCAGATTTGATTGATTCTTCGAGCTCTGAATATTCCTGACCTCGTGTGCTAGCTGAAACCTGATAAACAGCGGCCTGAGCGTCGTTGACCAAATCGTCGACTTCGCCAATGTTTGCATAGCCTGACTGGGCAATCTTGGTGCCCACCTCAACAAGGCGTCTAAGCGTGGCTTTTTCTTGAACGATTTCGGCGTAGTACTCAACGTTGGCTGCCGTTGGCACGATCGACGTGAGGGTGTGCAAATAATCTGCACCGCCGCCGCGAGTCAGTGAATCGGTTTTTAGTAGTTCGTCAGTAACAGTAATAACGTCAGTTGGCTCACCTTTGCCAAACAGAGTGACGATGGCGTCGAAAATGATCTCGTGCTTAGGTGCATAAAAGTCTGCACCGCGAATCAAGCCGAACACCGCGGCAACGGCATCGGGCGAAATCAACATTGCACCGATTGTGCTTTGTTCGGCCAGCAGGTCATTGGGCAGCACTCGGCCGGTAGCCACGATGTCTGGGGCGTCGAAAGCCATTTGTCCTCCAAAGAATAGGGTGATTCTGTTATAGCTTTAGGCACCGACATAAAGTAGGCAAAGTAACTTGTGCACAAAGTTGTGCATAACTCACCAGACACGCGGTAATAACTTGTGCAAAACTGTGCATAACCCTGTGTACAAATTGTGCGTAACTAACCTATATCCCGCTGTTTACAAGGTGAAGCTGGTTGTGCACAAGTAAAACCTTCAACCTTAAAGCTAAAGCTGAAGGTTGTGGATAAGTGTCACATTTGTAGGCATCAGCGGGCAAAAGAAAAAGGGCGAAGGGAACAAACCCTTCGCCCTTTTCAAGCGCAAAAACTACTTTTGCGCCAAGGAACTTACTTAGCAGCAACCACCTGAAGGGTGATTACAGCCGATAGGTCTCCGTGCAAACGAACCGAAGCCTGGTGAGTGCCAGTGATACGGATCGGTGAGGTGAATGAGACCTTGCGCTTGTCAAGCTCGCCGAAGCCAGCGGCTGCAACAGCCTTGACAACATCAGCGGTCTTAACAGCGCCGAACAAACGACCACCAACGCCGGCCTTGATAGCCAACTTGATGGTTGCAGACTCTAGCGAGGTCTTTAGTGCAACTGCTTCTTCAGCGGTAGCCAAAGCGCGAGCTTCACGGCCAGCGCGAATCGAAGCAACCTGCTTCTCGCCACCCTTGCTCCATAGCACTGCAAAGCCGCGAGGCAAAAGGTAGTTACGTGCGTAACCATCTTTAACCTCAACAACGTCGCCGGCTGAGCCTAGACCTGAAACTTCGTTAGTAAGAATGAGTTTCGACATGGGGTTACTCCTTAGCGACCAGCGCCAGCGTAAGGAAGCAATGCAACCTCACGAGCGTTTTTGATAGCACGAGCAATCAAGCGCTGTTCCTGAACAGAAACACCGGTGATGCGACGTGAACGGATCTTGTTTTTGTCGGTCAAGAAACGGCGCAGAGTTGCGACATCCTTGTAATCGATAACGCCAACTTTGATTGCCTTTACAGGGGCAAGCTTGGCGTTCTTTGCATTGCGGTTTGGCTTGCGACGTGTGTCGGTTTTAGCAGCCATAAGAATCTCCTAAATAATCTCTAAAACTTTAGAATGGGGTGTCGTCGGCGCCAGCTGATGAGCTGCCTGGGTTAGCCCAAGCGTCATTAGCGGCAGCGGCTGGGGCAGCAGCGGGTGCGTCCCATGGGCTGGCAGCGGCACCTGCGCCTGCGCCGCCAACTTCACGCGGTTTGCGTGAAACTGATGCGGTTGCATAGCGCAATGATGGGCCGATTTCTTCGATCTCAAGCTCAAGCGAAGCGCGAGCTTCACCTTGAGCTGTCTGATAAGCCGATGGGGCTTTCAAGCGGCCGGTGACGATAACTCGAGTGCCTTTGGTGAGCGTCTGTGCGACGTTCTCGGCAACTTCGCGCCAAGCGGTGCAGCGAACCCAAACGGTTTCGCCGTCCTCCCAGGCGTTAGTCTGGCGGTTTAGCTGACGAGGGGTTGAACCCACGCGCACGCTAACCACAGCTACTCCACCCTGGGTGTAACGAAGTTCAGGGTCGTCAGCTAGGTTGCCAACGATAGTTACGGTTACTTCTCCGGCCATTTTGACTACTCGCTCGCCTTGGCAGCTTTGGCTGGTGCTTTAGCAGTTGCAGCTTTAGCAGCAGGTGCCTTAGCAGCGGCTGGCTTTGAAGGAGCCTCGTCGTCAGCTTTCTCTGCGGCGCTAACCTCAGGAACAGCTACTGGAGTGATGTTGATGACTGCTTCGTCGGCGCGCAAAACCTTGGTGCGCAACACAGCTTCTGAAAGCTTTAGCTGGCGGTCAAGCTCAAGAACTTCGGCTGGGGCAGCGGTCAAGTTAATGACTGCGTAGTAGCCTTCGGTTTTCTTGGCGATTTCGTATGCGAAACGACGGCGACCCCAAATGTCAACTTTGTCAACGGTGCCTCCACCGTTGCGAATAACATTGAGGAATTTGTCGAGACTTGGAGCGAGAGTGCGCTCCTCAACCGTTGGGTCGAGGATAACCATTAGCTCGTACTGATGCATGACTAACCCACCTCCTTTGGACTAGAACGGCCACAGGATTTCTGTGACAGGAGGGTATGGCATCTTGTTGCCTTAGCGCGACCAGTTAGTCAGCTGAGAGCAACTTTTCAAGACTACCTTGTTTGCCACCATTGAAGCAAGCGATTTTGGGCTTCTGTGGCACCCAAAATTCCCTCGGATGCCCTCAGCTCACTCAGGAATGCTAAAGCGAGGCTCACCGCCCACTTTTCGCTGTTGGCGATGGTTTGGGTGATTTCTTCAACTGTTAGTTCTGGTTTGCGAGTTTGCCACCATTCGAGCAGCAGTTCGGTTGCGGCTGGTTTGCCGATTGAGCCTTGATCAAGACGCACTTCGAGCAGAAACTTGCTGGCGCCGCCGATGATTGGGCTTGGTGGCACACCTAGAATTTCTGCAATTTCTTGGCCGTTGAGGTCGGGGCGTATCGCGTCGAGTTCTTCTTTGGCACTGATTTCGGCAATGCGCGACTCGAGGTCGTCATAAGCGTGCGATAGGCGCTCGGCTTTGCGCTTGTTGCGCGTGGTCACATCGGCGCGAGTTAGCGCGTGAAGTCGCAAAAGCTGATCACCGGCATCGCGAACATAGCGACGCACCGCCGAGTCGCTCCATGACTGGTCGGTGTATCCGAAAAATCGCAGGTGCAACTCGATTAGAAGCGAAACGGCCTTGATTGTGTCGCTGTCAAAGCGCAGTGCTTGCAGACGTTTTTTTGTGATTCTTGCGCCAACCAAATCGTGGTTATAGAAAGAAACAGCACCGCCAGGTTCGAAGTTGCGAGTGGCCGGCTTGCCGACGTCATGCATCAGTGCAGCGAGTCGCAAAATGAGGTCGCCTTCAAGACCATAGTCACGCTCGTAGTCGATGGCCTGTTCAACCACCGTGAGGGTGTGCTCATAGACATCTTTATGGTGGTGGTGTTCGTCGGTTTCAAGTTGCAGTGCTGGCAACTCGGGCAGCACGATGGCGGCCAAGCCACTGTCGACCAAAGCTTCAAAACCAAGTCGAGGGTGTCGACCGAGCAGCAATTTGCTCAACTCAACCTGAACTCGTTCGGCCGAAATAATCGACATGCGTTCGGTCATAGCTTTCATGGCCGCAAAAGTGGCATCTTCGATGACGAAGCCGAGCTGTGAAGCAAAACGGGCAGCTCGCATCATGCGAAGTGGGTCGTCGCTAAAAGAGATCTCGGGTGCGATCGGGGTGCGCAGCACTGCTGCTAATAGGTCTTGCAAACCGTTGGTCGGGTCAACAAACACTTTTTCGGGCAAACGAAGTGCCATGGCGTTGACCGTGAAGTCGCGGCGAGTCAAGTCAACCTCAAGGCTGTCGCCAAAAGCCACAATCGGCTTGCGCGAATCTGGCTCGTAGGCGTCGGCTCGATAGGTGGTGATTTCTATGGTTTGTTCGCCAATCTTGGCGCCGATTGTGCCAAAGGCTCGCCCGATGTCCCACAGCCCGTCGGTGCGCCCTTTTAGAATCTTCAGCGTTTCTTCGGGCAAAGCATTTGTCGTGAAGTCGAGGTCATAAGAGGCGCGACCTAAAAACGCGTCGCGAACTGGCCCGCCAACCAATGCCAGCTCAAAACCGGCATCGGCAAACCAGCTGCCGAGCTTTATGAAAAGTTCGGAGTTTGTAGTTTGCTCAAGGTTTTTTAGAGCATCGGCTAGGTTTGGCATCGCCTTTTAGTGTGCCACAGCTGAGAAAGTCTCGCAGTGCTTGGCCGACAGCGTAAAGTTTTCTTTATGTCACAACACACTGGTCGCCGACCCCTGACCCGAGTTGAAGAAACTTCAGCTGGTGGTTTTGTGTTGGCAGCCGACGGCTCTAATCGAGTCGCTTTGATTGGCCGCTTGGGGCGTTCGGGCCGAATTGACTGGTGTGTGCCTAAGGGTCACCCTGAAAACGACGAAAATTACAGCGAAGCCGCAATTCGTGAGATCGCCGAAGAAACAGGTCTTGAAGCCGAAATCATCGAGCTGCTGGGTGACATTCACTACGAGTTCACGGCGGGCGACAAGCTGATCTCAAAAACGGTGATTCATTACCTAATGCGCCAAACCGGCGGCTTTTTGACTGTTGAGAACGACCCGCAGCATGAAGCTGTTGAAGCTGCTTGGTTCGCGGTTGACGATTTGACTACGATTTTGTCTCACGACAACGAAAAACGCATGGCGCGAGGCGTTCAAGAGTGGGTTCAACGAAACTTATGAGTTCTAAGGCGAGTTTTTGGCGTTGGGCGTTGGGGTGCGCCACCGCCTTGACTTTAACTTTTTCACCCTTAATGGCTGTGCAAAGTGCGTCGGCTCAGACTACCCCTCGAACACACTCCACAGTTGCCTCTTCGGGTTCAGCGGCATCCATTTTTAGTGGCGAATGGCAGGCGCGAAAGAAAAAGAAGCGCCATAAAGCCACAATCGCTAACCCCGACACCTTGCCCCAACCGTTGATTAGCATCATTCCGGGTTCAACCATCAACTTGCTGTCACGTTCTTCAAAACTGCCGATTGTGATCAATAACGGTTATGACACTCAGGTGAGGGTGCGGGTTCGCGTGCAGGCCAGCAACCTTAAAGTTCTGATTCCTGCCGTTGTCGAAGTGACTGTGCCGGCGAACACCACCGTGACGGCAAAAGTGCCTGTGAATGCGATTGCTGACGGAAACGTTGTTTTGCACGCCACGCTTGAGAGTTTTTCGGGCCTTCGGCTAACTGTTCCTGTGAACATCAAAATGACTGTGCTTTTAGGTGTTGAAGACACGGTGATCTATGCGTTCTTGGCATTCGTTACTTTGCTAGCCGCTTTCGGCGTCTTTAGAACCATTCGCAAGCGCCGCGAACCTGAAGCTCAAAGGGAGCAAAGTTCATGAGCGTTGCCAAACACTCGCTGATTATGGCCAGCGGCACCATTTTGTCTCGAATTCTTGGTTTTGTTCGTGCCGTCATGCTCGCTGGAGTAATCGGTGTAACCACTAACGCTGCTGACGCTTTTGGTGTGGCCAACCAGTTGCCAAATAACGTTTATGCCATCATCGTCGGTGGCGTGCTCAACGCTGTTTTGGTTCCTCAAATTGTGCGTTCAAAGTCGCATGCCGACGGTGGCCGGGGTTACATCGACCGCCTGCTCACCTTGGCTATCTTGGTTTTTGGCATCGTCACACTCGTGGCAACCGTTTCGGCCCCGATTCTGATTCACATTTATACCCACGGATGGAGTCAGCAGCAGTTGGCTCTTGCGACAGCCTTTGCCTATTGGTGTTTGCCTCAACTGTTCTTCTATGGCCTGTATTCAATGCTCGGCGAGGTTTTGAATGCCCGCAGTGCATTCGGCCCATATATGTGGGCACCGGTCGTGAACAATGTGGTTTCAATTGCCGGCCTAGGTGCTTACATTTGGATGTTCGGTGTTGACCCGACCGGAAAACAGAACATCACTGACTGGAGCAGCGGCCAGGTGACTTTGCTGGCTATTTCGGCGACTCTGGGTGTTGCAGCTCAGGCTTTGATTTTGTTCGTTAGTTGGCGCCGCATTGGGTTGCACTATAAGCCCAACTTCAAGTTTCGCGGTTTTGGTTTGAGACCTGCACTGAAGGCTGCCACCTGGACGCTCGGAATGGTTTTGGTCACCCAAATCGGTGGTTTGGTTCAAACTGCGGTGGCTTCAATCACAGTTTCACATCGTGTGGGCAACTCGGTTGGTGTTGCCTCGATTGCAGCTATGTCGATCGCTTGGCTGATTTTCATGTTGCCGCATTCGGTTGCGACCGTTTCGATTGCTACGGCCTATTTCACCAAAATCAGCACTCACGCTCACGAAGGGCGCCTAGACCTGGTCAAAGCAGATTTGGTTACTGGGCTTCGTTTGATTTCTGTGATCAGCGTGCTTTCAACGGCGGTGCTCATGGTTTTGGCTTTTCCGTTTTCAAGAGTTTTTGTTGGTGAATTCGACGGCATGATCGCCCTTGGCTTAGTTGTCATGGCCTTTGTTATCGGTCTTGTGCCTTTCAGTTTTGTTTTCATGATGCAAAAAGCTTTCTATGCTCTAGAAGACACCAAGTCGCCCTTTTGGTTCACGGTTGGGCAAACCGTGCTTTACATCATTGGCGCCTTAGTAATGGGGGCCACTTTGCCGCTCGCGTGGCTAGTGGCTGGCCTGGCTTTGTTGATGAGTGCAACCGTGTTGGTTCAGGCTCGCGCAGCCTACGTTTTGTTGGGCCGCCGCATCGGCACTCTCAAAGAATTCAAGATCACGTCGCTCAACACAAGAGCTGTAATCGCAGGTGTGGTTTCTAGCGGCGCCGGTGTAAGTGTTTTGCAGATATTTGGCGGCATCCATTCAGGTAGTTTTGCCGTGGCAACCGTTCTGAGCTCGCTAATCACATGCTCGGTGGTGGCTGCGGTTATGGTTTTGGTCTACCTGCTGATGCTGACTTTGCTGAAGGTTGAAGAGGCGAAATCGGCGATTGCAACGGCTAGGGGAATACTGCGCCGATAAAATGGGCTGAGTATCAGGCAAAGCCATATTTTTCAGGAGTTTTCAGTGCGCGAAGTAATCATCATCGGTTCAGGGCCTGCGGGTTACACCGCAGCTATCTACACCGCGCGAGCTGGCCTCAAGCCGCTACTGATTGCAAGCTCAGTTGAAGCCGGTGGCGAGCTTATGAAAACCACCGAAGTTGAGAACTTTCCTGGTTTTCCTGAAGGCCTACAGGGCCCAGAACTCATGGCTAACTTGCAGGCCCAAGCCGAGCGCTTTGGCACCGAAGTTTTGCTCGACGATGTAGTCGAAGTTGACCTGACCGGCGACGTAAAGATTCTCAAGACTGGTGGCGGCGAGACTTTCGAGGCCAAAACTGTCATTTTGAGCACCGGCGCTGCATATCGTGAGCTTGGACTGCCGCGCGAAAAAGAACTGAGCGGCCATGGCGTTTCATGGTGTGCAACCTGCGACGGCTTTTTCTTTAGAGAACGAACAATCGCAGTTGTTGGTGGTGGCGATTCTGCGATGGAGGAAGCTACTTTCTTGACCCGTTTTGCCGCCAAGGTTTATTTAATTCACCGCCGCGACTCGTTCAAAGCATCGAAGATCATGGTTGAGCGCGCGCTGAACAACCCAAAGATCGAAGTTATTTACAACAGCGAAGTCGCTGAGCTGCACGGCGATGCCAAACTCACCGGAGTTCAGCTTCGCAACACCGTTGATGGCTCAACCAGCAACCTTGAACTTGATGGCCTATTCATCGCTATCGGTAATGACCCGCGAGTTTGGTTGGTCGAAAACCAAGTCGAGCTAACTGCCGAAAAGTTCATCAAAGTTGATGGTCGCAGCTCACGCACCAACCTGCCTGGCGTTTTCGCTGCGGGTGACGTGATCGACCCCACCTATCGTCAAGCGATCACCGCGGCTGGCTCAGGCTGTGTCGCGGCACTTGATGCCGAACATTATTTGCAATCGCACTAACTTTAAATCGAACCCAAAAGTCAAAGGAGCTACCATGGCAGCCAAAAATGTAACCACCGCATCGTTTCAGGCCGATGTTCTAAGCAACAGCAAACCAGTATTGGTCGACTTTTGGGCTGAGTGGTGTGGCCCTTGCCGTCAGGTAGCGCCAGTTCTAGACGCGATTGCTGCTGAATACGCCGGCAAAATCGAGATCGTCAAAGTGAACGTTGACGAAGAGCCTGCTTTGGCTCAGCAATACGGCATCGTATCGATTCCGGCACTTCAGGTATTCAAGGGTGGCGAGCTTGTAAAGCAGATGGTTGGCGCTAAGCCAAAGCCGGTCTTGGTCGCTGAACTTAGCGAATTCTTGGCCTAAATGGCCATCGAGCCGGTTCGTTAGAGCCGCCTCAAAAAGTTTCACGTGAAACTGCACGCATTTGCCAACCTGGTAGGTGACGTGCAGTTTTGCGCTTAAGTGTGCATCGCAGTGGGCTTTTTATTAAGCTTGAATGAAAATGCCCAAGGGTTTCACGCGCAAACCCTTGAATCGCGGGAGCAACCATGACACAAGAGCAGCAGCAAG
>CAIYTL010000043.1 GCA_903929105.1 uncultured Micrococcales bacterium
AGATCGGGCACCGTGCGCACCAGCAAGTTTTTCGGTGCAACCAGTCGCTTCTTAAGCGGAGGCAAGCTAACTGAGGTGTCGCCGCGCTTAATCTTCACGAGGGCGTCCATTAGCCGAAGCCCCTCAAAAGCATCGCGAGCGTAACGCACCTCACCGTCAAAAATTTCGGCCAAATCTTGCTCAACAAAGCTGCGAGTTAGGGCTGCGCCGCCCAAAATCACCGGATACTTCGCTGACACGCCTCGAAGGTTCATCTCTTCAAGGTTCTCTTTCATGATTTGGGTTGATTTAACCAACAAACCACTCATTCCGATTACGTCGACAGCATTCTCATCGGCCGCTTTTAAGATCTCATTGATCGGTTGCTTGATGCCGATGTTGACAGTTTCGAAGCCGTTATTGCTCAAAATGATATCTACAAGGTTTTTGCCGATATCGTGAACGTCGCCGCGAACTGTGGCCAGCAAAATGCGCCCCTTGCCGCTGTCTTCGCTCTTTTCGATGAACGGCTCAAGGTGGGCTACAGCAGTCTTCATTACTTCGGCCGACTGCAGCACGAAAGGCAGCTGCATCTCGCCTTTGCCAAAGAGTTCGCCCACGACCTGCATTCCTGAAAGCAGATTGTCGTTAATGATGCTCAAAGCGGTTTTGCCCTGCGCCATGGCCTCGTCAAGGTCGGGTTCGAGGCCCTTCTTTTCGCCATCAATGATGCGTTGCTTGAGTCGGTCATCGAGCGGCATGGCAGCCAGTTCTTCAGCTCGTGATTTGCGGGCCGCTGCCGCATCAATTCCGCTGAAAACGTCTAAAAAGCGAGTTAGCGGGTCGTGAGTGACATTGCCATCAGAGTCATATTTGCGGCCGTCATAAATCAAGTCAAGGGCAGCTTCGAGTTGCTCGGTCGGCACCTGGTTCAGCGGCATGATGCGCGCTGCGTGCACAATTGCAGAGGTCAGACCAGCTTTGATGCATTCGTGCAAGAACACCGAGTTCAAAACGTGACGAGCAGCTGGGCTAAGACCAAAAGAAATGTTTGAAATGCCCAAAGTGGTTTGAACTCCGGGAAAAGCCTCATTGAGTGCTCGAATAGCCTCGATTGTCTCGATGCCGTCACGACGGGTCTCATCTTGGCCTGTGGCAATCGGGAACGTTAGCGTGTCGACCGTGATGTCGACCAAACGCATACCCCAGTTGCCCGTGAGGTCTTCGATCAAGCGTTTAGCGATAGCCACCTTGGTGGGCGCTGTGCGAGCCTGCCCCTCTTCGTCAATCGTGAGGGCAACCACTGCAGCGCCATGCTCAACGACCATCGGCATAATTCGCGCAAATCTCGAGCTTGGGCCGTCGCCGTCTTCATAGTTGACCGAGTTGATCATGGCGCGACCACCCATGCACTCGAGGCCAGCCTCAAGAACGGCAGGCTCAGTGCTGTCAAGAACCAACGGCAATGTGGTGGCAGTAGCCAATCGTGAAACTAGTTCGCGAGCGTCGCGCGCGCCATCGCGCCCAACATAGTCAACGCAAACATCAAGCAGGTGTGCACCTTCGCGAGTTTGACTGCGCGCAATCTCAAGGCATTCATCCCAGTTTTCGGCCAGCAAAGCCTCGCGAAACGCTTTAGAGCCGTTTGCATTGGTGCGCTCGCCGATAGACAGATAAGTCATGGTCTGGTCAAAAGGTTGGTGCTGATACAGGCTGGCTAAACCTGGCTCATCGGTGAACGCTGGGCGCTTGGGAGTCGCACCTTCAACTTTTTTGGCCAATTCGGCAATGTGCGCAGGCGTGGTGCCGCAACACCCACCAACTAATCCGGCGCCGTAGTCATTCACGAACTGCAATTGCGCTGTTGCCAACTCACTCGGTGTGAGCGGGTAGTGGGCACCGTGAGGGCCCAAAATTGGCAGACCGGCGTTAGGCATAACTACCACCGGAAGCTTAGAGAACTTGCCCAAATAGCGAAGGTGCTCGCTCATTTCGGTCGGGCCGGTAGCGCAGTTCAAACCGATGGCGTCAATGCCCAAAGCACTCAACGCCGTCAGCGCGGCACCAATCTCAGAGCCCATCAGCATGGTGCCAGTAGTTTCGATAGTTACCGAAACTAAAACCGGAACCTTATGGTCAAGAGCTTTCATGGCCCGCTTGGCACCAATAATGGCGCTCTTGGCTTGCAAAAGGTCTTGCGAGGTTTCAATTAGAACCGCGTCAACACCTCCGCGAAGCATGCCCGTCACCTGAAGCTGATAAGCATCGCGAAGCACCGAAAACTTTTCGTGCCCCAGCGAAGGCAACTTGGTGCCCGGGCCCATTGAGCCCAAAACCCATCGGGGTTTAGCCTCAGTAGCAAAGTCATCAGCGACTTCACGGGCAAGTTTGGCACCCGCAAACGCGAGCTCTTCAATGCGACTTTCAATGCCATATTCGGCAAGGTTCGCGAAGTTCGCACCAAAAGTGTTGGTTTCAATCGCTTCAGCACCCGACTTCAAATATTGAGCGTGAATGTGCTGAATAATTTCGGGGCGGGTGACGTTCAGAATCTCGTTGCATCCCTCATGGCCCTGAAAATCTTCTAGCGTTGGGGCAGCATCTTGAATCATGGTGCCCATCGCGCCGTCGGCAACTACAACGCGCGTGCGAACAGCATCAATTAGGGCTTGAGAACGAGGGTTAAACATAGAACCTTTAGTTTACCCTTGCCCGCCTTAGCTAAAGGCTTTGTTAAACTGGTTCAATGCCCAACCACCCGCTGCTGCGAAATGCAGTAACCCCGGCACCGATCAGCAGCGTCACGCAACTGATTCAAGACCGTGCAAAGCAGAACTCGCCGACGCTTTCATTTGAGTTTTTTCCGCCAAAAGACGAAGCCGGCGAGACCACTCTTTGGCGCACTTTTGACGAAGTGCGCGAAGCGGGTGCAGACTTCGTTTCTGTCACATATGGTGCAGGCGGTTCAAATAGCGATCGAACGCTCAATATTGTTGAAAAAATGGCACCTCAAATCACTACGGTGGGTCACCTAACTGCTGTTGGTGCTTCAAAGGCAGGCACGAAAGACACCATTCGTCGTTTTGAAGACGCTGGAGTCAAGTCGCTGCTTGCTATTCGCGGCGACTCGCCAAAAGATAACCCAAATGCGCTCGCCGAGGGTGAACTCAAAACTGCACTCGAGCTAGTCGAGCTTGCTCGCGAATTTTCTTCGCTAGAGATCGGCGTTGGCGCTTTTCCTGAGGTGCACCCCGAGTCGCCCAATATGCAGCATGACGCAAAAGTTCTTGCTCTCAAGCAGAGCGCAGGCGCATCTTATGCAATCACACAGTTATTTTTTAGTTTCGATGCCTATCTTGCGCTGCGCGAGAAGGCCGACGCCGCGGGTGCTTCGCTGCCGATTTTGCCGGGGCTTATGCCGATCAACAACGCCAAACAAGTGATTCGCATGGCAGCCATGAGCGGTGCTTCGATTCCTGCAAACTTGCTTGCCCAGCTCGAAGCTGCTGATGAGGCCGAAGCCCGTCTGATTGGCATGGATTTCACAATCGAGCTAGGCGTGAAGCTGCTGGCGGCTGGAGCGCCAGGCCTGCACATTTTCACTTTGAATCAATCGACCGCGGCCCTAGAGTTAGCGAGCGGCATTGGGTTGTGTGCACAAAAAAGTCGTTGACGAGCTCTAGGGTTGTTCTGTGAACGCAATCAACCAACTAGCAGTGTTCGACCTTGAAACCACAGGTCTAGACCTCGCTAACTCAAAAATAGTCACCGCTTGCGTGGCAGTCATCGATGCCCAAGGCAACCTAATTGGTGAAGCTCAAGAATGGTTAGCGAACCCCGGAGTTGAGATTCCCGAGGTTGCGGCTTCGGTGCACGGCGTTACGACTGAATTTGCTATAGCCAATGGCCGACCACTGGTTGACGTTGTTACCGAAATCAATACGAAGCTCGGCGAACTATTTGCTGCTGGCATTCCTGTGGTTGCCTATAACGCAAGCTATGACTTTACGATTCTCAAAAACAACTCTGAATCACTTGGTTTAGCCGCGTTGACTCAGCCGATGCCGGTTCTAGACCCGCTGGTTCTCGATAGGCGGTTTGACAAGTGGCGCAAGGGCAAGCGCACTTTGACCGCGTCTACTGAGCTTTATGGCGTCGCTTTGGGCGATGACGCCCACAACGCTACCGCCGATGCAATCGCCGCAGGTCGAGTTGCCCTTGCTGTGCTCGACAAGTTCAAGTTGCTCGACGAATATTCGCTAACTGAGCTTCACGACAACCAGGTGCTTTGGTCTTTAGAACAAGATCAGTCTTTCAACAAGTTTCTTGAAGGTCTGGGCAAGCCACTGATTACCGAGTTTGGTTGGCCTATCAGAGGCTTATGAGCAGACTTA
>CAIYTL010000044.1 GCA_903929105.1 uncultured Micrococcales bacterium
AATCACCGCTAGGCCCTGGTTTCATAGACGTGCGAATTCAGAGCACCAATGGCGACATTACTTGGCAGTTGAAATAACTTCTTGCCTCGTTCGCTCTTTAAAAAAGGCAACGCGTTAAAAAATCGCGGTCACACCCAGAGCAGGTGTGACCGCGATTTGATTTAAACGATCGGTTACGGTTTTCCGGCGGCGATTGCTGCCTTGGTGCCGCTCACCTTGCCGGCGCCGTTGTAGCTGTAGTAGCGAATCCAGTCAACTGACATAGCAGCCGATTGCAAAGTCGGGTCAATTGAGCCGCCTACAAAGTTGCCACCCATTGCCAAGTTCAGAATCAAGAAGAAGGGCTTGTTGAACACATAGTTGCGACCAGTGATGCTTGGGGTAACCGTGTTATAGACCACGCCGTCGACGAGCCACTGAATCTTGTTCTTGAGCCAGATAACGCTGAATACGTGGTAACCGGCTGAGGTTCTTGATTTGGTGTTGATGGTGTTAACGATGCCGTTTTCACCCGAGTAGCCTGGGCCGTGCGCAGTGCCGAACACTGTGGTCGGATACTGGTCTCCGCGGGTCTCCATAATGTCGATTTCACCCGAACTTGGCCACTGGTTGGTGGCAATGTCGTTGCCTAGGAGCCAAAACGCCGGCCAGACTCCGTCGCCTTCAGGAACACGAATGCGTGCTGAAATTTCGCCGTATTGAAACGCGAGTTTTCCTTGGGTCTGAATGCGCGATGACAAAAACTCGCAAACGCCGCCATTGCTTTCAACCGGGCACGGGTAAGCAAGGTCGTCAGGGCCTGGGGTGTAGCGGGTAGCCCGAATAACCAGGTTGCCTTGTTTTGAGCCGTCGGTCTTGGCGTGATCGTCGACATAGGCCTCGTGTTCGAGGTTGCCCCAACCGCCGCCGCCGGTGTCATAGTTGAAAACTCTTGAGGTGGGGGTAAGGCCAGATTTGCCCGTGAACTCTTGGTGCCAGAGCAGTTTGAGAACTGGCTTTTTTGCGGCCGCTTGGGCTGGGCCGCCGATCATTGATACGACGGCAACTGCAGCTATCGCAAGTGCCGCGACTTTGGTTGTTGTGCGCATAAAAAGCTCCTGTTATTAGTAACTAGAAACATCCCACAAGGCGCACACTCCGGTGGTAACGATTGAGTAACAATCAAACTATTTTTGAAATTACTCTTTTCGTGAAACCGATTTCACGCTGTAATGGTAACACGTGAAACCGATTTCACGAAAAAAGAATAAAACCTTTCTAAGAACAAATCGAAGTCTCGGGTGGCTGTCGCACAACAGCCACCCGAGAGTTCAAACCACAAAGAAAGCGAAGCAAATGAAAAAACTTATCGCCCGAGTCGCAGCAACCGCAGTTGCGCTAGCATTGCCGCTTTCGATGGTTGCCCCAGCGCACGCCTCTGCGACTCCCGTCACCATCTCAGTGTGGACGTATGGAAACGTTATTGAGCCTCAAGCTCTGATCGACTACAAGAAGATCCACCCTGAAATCACCATTCAGCTCAAGAAGAGCGGCCTAGATGCCCACCACCAGAGCTTGATCACATCTTTCTTGGCAAACAAGACCCCCGACATTGCAGCCGTTGAGGTTTCATACTCCGGCTATTTCAGAAGCTACCCACAGTACTTCACCGACCTTCGTCAAGCTCCATACAACTCAGGCAGCATTCAGAGCAACTACTTGCCATGGCGTTGGGCACAGGGTGTTGGCTATGAAGGCACCGTCTTCGGTATTCCTACCGACGTTGGTGGCATGGAGGTTGCTTATCGCACCGACCTATTCAAGGCACACGGCCTGCCAACTGACCGCACCAAGGTTGCAAAGCTATGGCCAACCTGGGACGCCTTCTTTAACACTGGCAAGCTTTACCAAAGCCACCTATCAAAGGCCGAGAAGACCTCTTGCACCAAGCTAAAAGTTTGCTATGGCTTCATCGACAACGCGGGTACTGTCTACAACGCAGTGCTGAACCAGGGCACCCAGAAGTACTACCAGAATGACGGCACCAAAGACGGCAAGTTGATCTATTCAACCAACCCTCAGGTCAAGAAGGCATTCCAGACAACCGCTAATGCACTTGCATCGGGCGTTGGCACAAACATCAACTCGTTCACCAACGACTGGAACGTCGGCATGAACAAGGGCATCTTTGCGACCATTCTTGCTCCAGCTTGGATGATGGACTACATCAAACAGCAGGCGCCAAAAACTAAGGGCAAGTGGGACATCGCAGCACTTCCTGGTGGTGGAGGCAACCTCGGTGGTAGCCAGCTAACGATTCCAAAAGCTGCAGCTCACAAGAGCCAGGCTTGGGACTTCATTAAGTGGTACCTATCGCCGGCTGAACAGCTTGCAATCTTTAAGAAGTACGGTCTGTTCCCTTCAACTTCAGTGCTTTACAACAACCCTGCGTTGAAGAACTATAAAGACCCATTCTTCAACAATGCCCCGGTTGGTGCGATCTATGGAGCTTCGGTTCAGACCCTTCACCCAATCTATGAAGGCAAAAAAGAGCGCGCTATCGACAACATCATCGGCCAAGCACTTAGTCGTGTTGGTTTGAAGAAACAGTCGGCCGCCGCCGCATGGACTCAGGCTATGAATGAGATTAAGAACGCGGTTGGCTAATAAATGTCAACCGCAACTAAAAAACCTCAAACGCCTTGGCGGGTGAGCACACCGGCATCTGCCAAGAAAAAGAAACCAGCCAAGGCGCCTGATGGCGCAGTTGTGAAGTCGCTGAACGGAAACTGGGGATACCTCTTCACAGCTCCATTCATTGTGATGTTCTTGGTTTTCGGTTTGGCGCCTGTGGTCTATTCGGTCTACATTGCATTCTTTCAGTGGGACCCTCTAGACATGACGCACAACTATGTCGGCATTGCCAACTTTCAAAGAGTTGTTGCCGACGATCAGTTCTGGCTTGCTGTTCGCAACACATTCTCGATCTGGGCGCTTTCAACATTCCCACAAATGTTGATGGCTATCGGCCTTGCCAATGTGCTTCGAAACCCAAAGCTCAAGTTCAAAACTTTTTGGCGCACCATGCTGCTCGTGCCAAACATTACCTCGGTGCTAGCCGTGGCTATTGTTTTTGGCCAGCTTTTCAGTCGCGACTTTGGGCTTGTGAACTTGGCTCGCGAATGGCTTGGAATGCCAGACCACATCAACTTTGTGTCAGAGACGATTCCTGGTCACATAGCAATCGCGACTATGATCACCTGGCGTTGGTTGGGCTACAACGCCCTCATCTTCTTAGCGGCGATGTTGGCTGTGCCGAATGAACTCTATGAAGCGGCCGCGATTGATGGAGCCAGCAGCTGGCGTCAATTCACCAACGTGACCCTGCCTGGAATCAGAAACACAATTACATTCGTATTGGTGGTTGGAACCATCGGCGGTCTGCAAGTCTTTGCTGAACCGTTGACGCTCGCCGGCGGCGAGAGCGGTGGCGACAGTCGACAGTTCTCGACCCTGACGCTGTTCTTATTTGAACAGGCCCACATGGGCAACTGGGGTTACGCGGCGACCATCGGAATCATGATCACTTTCATCGTGCTCATTATTTCGGGCATCAACTTCTTCTTTACTCGACGAATTGCAAACGGAGAGAACGTTCAATGAACATCTTCAAAGACCCCGTTCTTCTCGTATTCATTGCACTTGGCCTAGGCCTTGTAACTTGGCTGGTGTTCTATTACCTAGACAAGACACGTTGGCGCAAAGTTTCACCTTGGTCTTACCTGATTTTGGGTGTGATGGTGATTATCTCGGCGTTCCCGTTCTATTGGATGTACATCGTTGCTTCAAACGGCAACGAAGAAATCTCAAAGAACCCACCGACCTTGGTGCCGGGCGATCGATTCTTGACCCTGATGGGGCACGTTTTCGAGGCTGCTCCAACTTTTGGACTTTCGATTCTGAACACCATTTTTGTTGGAACCACAATCGCCGTGGCTCAAGTTATTTTCTCGGCAATCGCTGGTTTTGCATTTGCAAAGCTCAACTTCAAAGGTCGCAAATTCTTGGTGCTATTTGTTATCGGCACCATGATGCTTCCTAGTCAGCTCGGAATCATTCCGTTGTTTATGATTGTGAACAATCTCGGATGGGGTAGCACGCTAACGGCTATTGTCGTGCCAGCGCTGGTTACAGCGTTTGGTGTGTTCTGGATGCGTCAGATTATTGACGCACAGA
>CAIYTL010000045.1 GCA_903929105.1 uncultured Micrococcales bacterium
ATTGGATGCGGGTTTTTTGTTTTAACGGCTGTTAGGCTGGAATGCTGACCCCACAGAATTAGGTTGTAAATCTAGTGAACAAAATTGAAAGCCCTGGCGGCAATGATGCCACTCAGGCCAAAGATCTGAGCACAGCAAAGACGCTGCTAAGAATTTTTCCCTACGCAAAATCGGCTTTGCCTCGCGTAATTTTGGGCACCCTGGCAGCTATCGGCGCGCACATGTTCGCACTTGCGATTCCGCAGTTCTTGCGCGACCTTGTGAACAACTTGACTCATCAGGCCAACAGCCAGCAACTAATTTTTGCGGTGTCGTTGGTCTTGCTGCTTGGCATTCTTGAGGCCGTCATGGTGCTGTTGCGCCGTTGGCTGGTGTTGATTCCAGGCACTCACGTTGAGGCGGGCATGAGGCGTGCCCTGTATGCCAAACTGCAAGACCTGCCGGTAGCTTTTCATGACAAGTGGCCGAGTGGTCAGTTGCTCAGTCGCGTCACCGGCGACCTCAGTTTGATTCGACGTTGGTTGTCGTTTGGCATCGTCTTGTTCGTAGCTAACGCCCTAACCATCGTCATTGGTCTGGGCGTGCTGTTCAGTTTTCACTGGATTCTCGGTCTTATCTTTTTCGCCACGTCGATTCCAATCTGGATTCGTGGTTACCGATTTGAGGCCCAATATCACGCCCTAGCTCGCCTGAGCCAAGACCAGGCTGGTGACCTAGCGACTTCGGTCGAAGAGGCAGTTCACGGCATTCGCGTTTTGAAAGCATTTGGTCGCGGTGATTTTGCCGCCGGCAAGTTCATTGGCGATGCCAAGCGCCTTCGCGACACTGAGATTCGCAAAGCCGGCCTCATTGCCAACATTTGGATTTATTTGATTCTGGTGCCCGAGTTCGCTGTTGGTGTCTCGATGTTCGTGGGAGTCTATTTGGTGGCCCAAGGCCAGATGACCGTGGGGGCACTGGTTGCGTTTTTAGCAACCACAACCGTTTTGCGGTGGCCAACGGAGTCTGTCGGCTTTTTGCTGTCGATGACTCTAGACGCCAAAACAGCCGTGCAACGATTCTTTGAGGTGCTTGATGAGCCGGTGAACATTAGTGACCCAGCTGAGCCAAAGACGATCGTGAACCCAAAGGGCAAGCTCGAGTTTAAAGACGTGCACTTCAAATATGCCGATGCGCCAGCCTCAAGCCCAGACCTGCTCAACGGCATAAACCTAGCGCTTGAACCGGGTGAATCTGTGGCGCTGATTGGTCTAACCGGCTGTGGCAAAACTAGCCTGACCGCTCTGCCGGGCAGGCTCTATGAGGTTACCGGTGGCCAAGTTTTGCTCGACGGCGTTGATGTTCGCGACCTAACTCGTGCAGAACTGCGTCAGCACATTGCGATGGCTTTTGAAGATGCCACCTTGTTCTCGGCTTCGGTTCGCGACAACGTGATTTTGGGTCGACCAGAGGCAACCGAAGCTGAGTTGGCAGAAGCCATCGAAATTGCCCAAGCAATGAAGGACAGGCTTGAAGTCGTCAATCCATCGGTCAATGGCGAGAACCCCCTTCGGGAGAACAGCAATTTTGTTCGCCGTGTCAGAACAAGCCTAGGCGTTCCTTCTTCCGAAAACGCCCATGATGAAA
>CAIYTL010000046.1 GCA_903929105.1 uncultured Micrococcales bacterium
CATCGACCCAGCCAACCCTAACGGTTACACTCCGGTGTTCACCGGCATCGGTGTTCTTAAAGGCAACGATGCGCTAGCCAATGCAGTTCAGGCTGCGCTAAATTCGGCGATCGCTGACGGCAGCTATAAGGCTGTTCTTGACAGCTGGAACCTCGGCACTTTTGCCGTGACCGAAGCAACTATCAACGGAACAAAATAATCTCAAAGATTAATCGAATGGGGATGCACGGTAGCGTGCATCCCCATTTTTTTGAGCGATACTTTAAAGATGCCTGCAACAATTCGAATGCTGAATTCGCCCACTGAGATAAATCTTGGCAGTGAGTTTTTTAAGCGTGTCTGGGGCGGTGTTGACGATGTTGTTCCTGCTGACATAGCAATCGCCACCGGTCATGCTGGGGGATACTTTAGCGGCGCATTCGCGGCCGACGGGAATCTTGTCGGTGCATGCTATGGCTTCTTGGGGCAAACTGACGGCTTGCGAACTTTGCATTCACATGTAACTGCATCAACAAAGCCGGGCGCTGGCTTGCTTTTGAAGCAGCATCAACGTCAATGGGCCACCGAGCGTGGCATCGAGGCAATAACCTGGACCTTCGACCCTTTGGTTCGCAGAAACTGCGTTTTTAATCTGCAGAAACTTGGGGCTCAAGCGGTTGAATATTTGGTCAACTTTTATGGCCACATGCACGATGACATAAACGTCGGCGACGAGTCAGACCGTTTATTGGCTATGTGGATTCTGGGTGATGCTCTTGTACCTCCGGTTGAACCGTCGTCAGCATTTTTGGCAATAGAAGTTGGCCCCGACTCTCAACCAGTTGTTGATTTGGGCTACCTCGCGGCGTTGCACCGCAAAGATGTCATTGCAATCACTCTGCCTGACGATATCGAGAGCCTACGAAAGGCCGACTTGGCGTGCGCCAAGCTCTGGCGAGTGGCAGTGCGTGAAGTTTTGAGCGCGTGTTTTGATGCAGGTGCTGTGGTTCGGCAAATGACGAGCAATCGCGAGGCACTGTTGGTCGAATGGCCAGATAGGGGAGTCAAATGAAACTCGAAGCAGTCGAACTGTTGCGGTTGAATGTTCCGCTAAAAGGAGCATTTCGCACATCATTTAGCAGCATCAATACCCATCAAGTGCTTTGGGTGCATGCGATCACCGATGTTGGTGAAGGTTGGGCTGAATGTGGGGCAAACGAACGGCCCGATTATTCAAGTGAGTTCCACACGGGAGCGGCGACAGTGCTCAAAGAGTTTCTTTTGCCTGATGTATTTGCGCTCGGCGACGATCTCACCGCTGAGGCTATTGCTCCGAAACTACACTGGGCCAAGGGGCATCGCATGGCTAAGGCTGCGATCGAGACAGCAATTCTAGATGCCCAACTTCGTTCAGCAGGTGTTTCATTCGCTAGTTACCTAGGCGCAACTAAATCCCGTGTGCCTGCTGGCGTCTCAGTGGGCATAATGAACAGTTTCGAAGAGTTACTTCGTCACGTTGAGGGGTACTTGGCCGAGGGAGACCTGCGAATCAAACTGAAAATCGAACCTGGGTCTCATTGGCATGGGTACGCAAATGCGCGGTCTGATGCGCAATTTCATGGCTCGTCCCGACGTCAACATAGTGG
>CAIYTL010000047.1 GCA_903929105.1 uncultured Micrococcales bacterium
AGCAACAAATTTAGCCTATTATCAACACCTGCAACCGGGTTGATTGAGCTCGGGTGGTTCATAGCGTCAGAAGCCCACACCGCAGGGGTGAGAAGAAGTGCGACAGTGGTGAGCGCTACTGACATCCATGCAAAATTTTGTGATTTGAGAACAAAAAAGGCGATTGCGATCAAAACCAAAAAACCCTGCACAAAAGAGACCCAGCCAAAATAATTCCAGAAGCGACCCGCAATATAAAACGCGGTGCTCGAAGCCGATGTGACAAGAGCAATTTGCCCCCAGGCAAGCCTCACTCTATGCACTTCGGCTATGGCAAGCCCAATAAGCGCGGCCATCGGAATCGCCAAAGCACTCGTATAAAACTGGTGCATGCCGGCAACCGCCGAGAACATCACAGCAAAGCTCAAGAACCAGACGGTTAAAGTCACAACCACGGCTCGGTTAGTTTGTGTGAACCAGAGCACGACTGCAGCGACAATAGCCGTTGGCAAAAGCCAGCCGATCTGACCAACCAACTGGTCGTTGAAGAGCCTGAACAAAGAGGCATCACCCGAAAACGGTGGAGTGAAAGTTTGGTAGTTCGAACCAGCAGATTCGGCCGTCGCGCCGAAACGGCCGAGACCGTTGTAACCAAAAATCATTTCAAACGGATTGTTGTGATATGTGCCACCGATGTAAGGGCGGTCAGAGGCAGGCACGAGCCAAACAATTAGCGGCCAAAGAATCGAGGCAGCAAGAGAAATTGATCCCGCAATCAACAGGTCGAGAACTTTAACTCCAAAGGTTTTGCCCGCGAACTGTTTTTTGCTCAACAGGAGCCATCCGACAATAAGAGCCGGCCAGACCGCCCAGGCCTCGAGCATGTATGAGTTAAAACCAAGTGCCACAAATAGCCCAGCATAAATCAGGTGGCGTCGGCGACCAGTCTGAAGGGCCTTAGTCGTGGCAAGCAGAGCCAAAGATAAAGCCAAAATGAAGTAGCTTTGCGGCTGGTTGGCGCGTGAGACCGCAGCTAAAACGGGAGTAGTTGCTATGACAAAACCGGCAATAAGACCAGCGGCGTTACCCCCAAGACGGCGCACCGCAAACACGGTGATTATGGCTGCCGCTATAACTGCAAGTGCGTTCGGGGCATCAACAGCCCAAGTTGAAAACCCAAAAAGCTTCACGAAAATTGCTGGCACCCAATAGCTGCCCGGAATCTTGTCAAGGGTTACAGAGCCGGCCGGATCAAAAGAGCCAAAGAACCAGTTGCTAAAACTCAGGCTCATAGATTTTGCGATTGCGGCGTAGTATTCGCTGCGGGCGCCGTCGGCCAGATTCCAGAGCGAGTTGAAGCCCGCATAAAGCACAAGTAACGCAAGGCCAACATTGAATCGTGACAAGAACTTGCGCCGAGACGAATCATTCACTTGGGTTTCAGCAAAATTTGACATGGCCAAAGCCTAATGAAATCGGCACGCTAAATCTTGAAATGCAGCTGAAAGCCCACTTAAGACAAATAGATGCGAACGCAATCGTCGGCTACGCGGCTCCAAGAATAAAACTCTCTAGTCACGCGCTGAGCGGTTTGCACAAAAGCCAATCTCTTGGCAGGCGACCATGAGGCGATTTCGACCAACTTGTCAACCCAAGCCTGCGGGCTGCCTTCGGCAATTAAAAACCCGGTTTCACCATCTCGAACCGCATCGACGATGCCGTCGACTGCGCTTGCAACCAACACCGCGCCAACCGCTGAAGCTTCGATGGCAGTCAGACCAAAACCTTCAAAGTCGCGACCGCTCAAAGTTATGTTGGGCATAATCACGGCAACGGCGCCAAGTCGAAGCGCTGCAAGGTCGTCGCCATAAACCGGGCCTAAAAACTCGACCCTTGAGTTGCCTTCGATGGCTTGCATTTCGCTGGCGTCCCACGCGCTGCCCGCAACCTTGACACTCATGTCGGCAGGCAGCAACGGCAGCACCTGGTTAATAAACCAGCCAAGTCCCTTGCGCACGGCTAAACGCCCGACATATAAGACATATTTTGGCGAAGCGACTTTGGCAACCGAAACCTCAGGTTTGGCAAAGGTGCCCAGCGCCACCACTTTGACGTTTCTATATTTAGCGTTGCTACAGAAAACACCCGTTGGTGTTGAGTTGGCTATAACGGTTGTGCGACGCCCCAAAAGCACCGCCCCAGCCTTGAGATAAAAGTTATAGATTTTGGGAGCCAGCCCAGGTCGAATGCCAAAAGCAACATCGGTTCCATGGGCCGAAATCACTGATCGCGAGCGAGGCTTCAAAACGTTTGAAATGAAAGCCAGCGGCCACATGGCCATGTCGCCAACGTGAAAGACATCAACGCGTTTGCTAACCGCGATAGCTCGGACCGCTTTGAAGAAAAACCCTAAAATCGCCTGCTTCGATGGGGTTGCTCCGCCCTCGCGCCCTGGCAGATAAACAGTTTGCAATTCAACCCTGCTCGCAAGTTCAGCGGCTAGCTCAACCGAGTAGGTCTCCATGCCACCCACAGCAGGTGGCCACTTGCGGGTGAGAAAAACCACTTTGAGCTGCTTGCTCGCGTTTTGCGTCATGAGGCAATTCTAGGCATACCGTTTGTTTTGACTCATTAGGTGCAGCTTTAGACTTATGAGATGAGAAGCATTTCTGCCGAAATTTCAAGATCGTGGTTGTTGGTTGCCGGCACCAAGCCAGAGACTTTTAGCGCTGCTGAAGCATCACGCGCAGATCAGATTATTTTAGATATCGAAGATGCCGTAGACCCAAAGTTGAAGCCAAAAGCTCGCGAAGACGTGGCCAACTGGCTTGAAGCCGGCGGCAAAGCTTGGGTGCGCGTCAACGATGCAGCTTCGCCATTTTGGCGCGATGACCTTGACCGCTTGCGCGGCTTGCCAGGTTTGCAAGGTGTCATGTTGGCTAAGGTCGAAGACGGCTCTCAGGTTGCCGAGAGCAACCTAATTCTGGGCGGCAGCACTCCGGTTATCGCGTTGATTGAATCTGCTCTGGGAATCGAAGAGGCTCGAGCCATTGCCTCGGCCCCTGGAGCTTTTCGACTAGCTTTTGGCAGCGGCGACTATCGACGCGACACCGGCACAAGTGTTGACAACATGGCAATGGCCTACCCGCGGTCGCGACTGGTTGTGGCCAGTCGCATCGGCAACCTGCCGGGCCCGATTGACGGCCCAACTGTAGGTCAAAACTATTCGATGCTGCGAGAGCAATCTGAGGTTGCTGTGGCGCTTGGCATGACGGGCAAACTTTGCCTTCAAACCGAGCAGATTGCCGTCATCAATGAGCAGATCAGCCCGACCTCGTCTGACGTTGCCTGGGCCAACGACTTTTTGGTTGGCTTCGAAGCCGGAGGTCGAGTCATTCGCGACGGTAGTGACCTGCCGCGCCTTGGCCGCGCCGAGAAGATTATGAAACTAGCTCGGGCCTTCGGTATCGAGCCGCTTTAAATCTGCTTTCGCTGCGCCCGCCAGACAGACAAAACTACAAACGATAGCCAAGCGGTTTGAATGAACGACAATAAGCGTTCAAGCACACCTGTGATTGGCGATGCAGGGTCTGTCCAAGTGAATAAAAACCAAAGTGAAATGACCGTATAAATTGCGGTTGCTGTGAGGCTCGCTATTGGCCGCAACAAAACGTGGGCGTCTTTGCTAAATCGCATCGATAGCAATGGCCAAGCCGAGAAAAGCACAAACGAAATGATTGCGAAAACGCGATGTTCAGTGCTTGCGCCAATTAGCGGTGTGGGAAAAATCGTGATGCCAAACATGCACAGACCGCCGACAAAAATGGCCACCCGACCAGGCAAGGCTAAAGCTGTTGCATAAATTGCGGTGATTAGCGAAAGCACGCCGCCGAGCACAAAGAATGCTGACATGATCAGCAGAACCGGCGACTGCGGTGAAGCCAGTTCACTGATGGTTTGCCTTATGCCGTTGTATCCCGGCCAAATTTCAGTGTGAATCGTGCTTGCAATGGTGCCGGCGATTAGCCACCCGGCAACGTTTTGAATCGGGCCGATGATGGCGGCGATTGCTGCTGGGCGAGCGATTTTTGACATGAGTGAATACTAAGGCAAAAAACTTGACTTAATACCCCCTAGGGGTACTATAAAGGTATGAGAGAAGATCTAAAGAAACGCGCGATTCAACGTGCCAAGATTCTCGAAGGTCAAGTTCGCGGACTACAGCGCGCGATTGACGCCGAGGAATATTGCATGGACATAATCACGCAA
>CAIYTL010000048.1 GCA_903929105.1 uncultured Micrococcales bacterium
CCAAGAACGTAATCAAGACCTGGTCACGTCGCTCGATGATCATTCCAGCCATGCTGGGCCACACCATCGCAGTGCACGACGGTCGCAAGCACGTTCCAGTTTTCGTTAGCGAGACCATGGTTGGTCACAAGCTAGGCGAATTCTCACCAACCAGAACCTTCCGTGGTCACGTGAAGGACGACAAGAAGGGTCGCCGCAAGTAAGCGGCGCCTGAGAAGACGAGAGGACAGACAATGGAAGCAGTCGCACGCGTGCGCCACATCCGCGTCACGCCAATGAAAGCTCGCCGCGTCGTTAACCTGATCCGCGGCAAGCAGGCAACCGAAGCCCTAGCAATCTTGAAGTTTGCACCACAGGCAGCAAGCGTTCCAATCTACAAGTTGGTTCACGCTGCTATGGCAAACGCCAAGGTTAAGGCTGACGCAGCTAACACCTATTTTGATGAAGACGACCTAATCGTTTCGGCAGCATTTGTTGACGAAGGCACCACGCTTAAGCGCTTCATGCCACGTGCCCAAGGACGCGCATTCCGCATCCTAAAGCGCACCAGCCACATCACCATTGTGGTTGCTACCCCAGATGAACTTGCTGAGAATGCAAGCGCGCAGAAGACGAGGAACAACTAATGGGTCAAAAAGTAAACCCATACGGCTTTCGCCTTGGAATCACCACTGACCACGTGTCACGCTGGTTTGCCGACTCAACTAAAAAGGGTCAGCGTTACCAAGACTACGTAACCGAAGACATCAAGATTCGCGCCTTGCTAACCAGTCGCCTAGACCGCGCTGGTGTTTCACGCGTCGAGATCGAGCGCACACGTGACCGTGTTCGCGTAGACATTCACACCGCTCGCCCGGGCTTGGTCATTGGCCGCCGTGGTGAAGAGGCAGAAAAGATTCGCGCATCGCTCGAAACTCTAACCAAGAAGCAGATTCAGCTAAACATTCTTGAGGTCAAGAACCCTGAGATGGATGCCCAGCTTGTAGCCCAGGGTGTAGCCGAGCAGCTTGCTAGCCGTGTTGCATTCCGTCGCGCAATGCGCAAGGGCATGCAGGGCGCTATGCGTCAGGGTGCAAAGGGTATTCGTATTCAGTGTGCCGGCCGTCTAGGTGGCGCTGAAATGTCTCGCTCAGAGTTCTACCGCGAAGGTCGTGTTCCACTACACACCCTTCGTGCCAACATCGACTACGGCTTCTATGAGGCCAAGA
Source organism: uncultured Micrococcales bacterium (assembly GCA_903929105.1). Lineage (GTDB taxonomy): Bacteria > Actinomycetota > Actinomycetes > Actinomycetales > Microbacteriaceae > Rhodoluna. The sequence continues at coordinate 1,209 of CAIYTL010000048.1, forward strand.
CCACTTTCGGTCGCATCGGTGTGAAGGTATGGATCTACAAGGGCGACATCACCAACAAGGAGCTTGCTCGTGAGCAGGCCAACGCAAAGCCAGTTCGCAACAACGACCGCGATGGCCGCGGATCAGACCGTCCACGTCGTGGCGCTGCTCCTCGTTCAGAAGCACCTGCTGTTGCAGCAGTAGCAACGGAGGCATAATCATGTTGATCCCACGTCGTGTAAAGCACCGCAAGCAGCACCACCCAAAGCGTTCAGGCGCTTCAAAAGGTGGCACAACTGTGAACTTCGGTGAATACGGTATTCAGGCACTAACCCCTGCATACGTAACCAACCGTCAGATTGAGTCAGCGCGTATCGCAATGACTCGTCACATCAAGCGTGGTGGAAAAGTTTGGATCAACATCTTTCCAGACCGTCCACTAACCAAGAAGCCTGCCGAAACCCGCATGGGTTC
>CAIYTL010000049.1 GCA_903929105.1 uncultured Micrococcales bacterium
AAGAACGACTTGAGCTTCTAGGTCATCGATGCCCGGCGGGGCGGCCTGAATGCCGATGTTTCGGTTTAGTTGGTCATAGAGCCTTCGAAGATCTTGGTGAGCCGATCGGGCATTCGTCGAAACCCGCTCAAGAACGCGAGCTGCCACAGCAGGGTCAAGCTTGGCCGCGTATGCCCCGCCTTCGGCTTGGCTCAAAATGGCCGTGATGTCTTGCAAAATCACCTCAGAAATTTCACGCGCAATTTGGAACCGCTCCTCTTGCTCAGCCACACGCAAAGCGATTGCGCTTGATGTGCGGCTTGTGACTCTTTGGTCAAGCGAAGTACCAACGTGAACCACTCTTGTGATTGCTAGCCGGCCAGAAAGGAACAACACCAAAGGAACGGCAGTGAAAGCCGCAACTTCTAACAGCTGAACAAAACTTGGGTTAGCTTCTAAAGATTTAGGTTCGATTGCGACTAGAAGCGCTAAAGGACCGACGATAGCAATGGCTAAAACAAAGAAACGAGCAAAAGTCTTTGCCGAAGTAGCAACTAAATAAACCACTACCAGGAACCCAAAGAAACTAAAAGTGACCCCTAAGGAGAAGTTGATCGACAATATGACCGAAGCGACCATCAACGCTGCCGAAGCGAATGGCGATCTGGCAGAAAAGAAGATAGCTGCCGCAATGACTATTGAAATGGCCCATGACCATGCGGGTGAAAAGAAATAATCAACTAGGCCAAAAACAATCAAATAAATGGTTGAAATGACGACGTTTGGAAGCCAATGCCTACTCTGGATCCACCGAATCAACGTGGCCTCCTAAGACAAAAAGGTGGCTCCCCGACTTGGACTCGAACCAAGAACCCTCCGGTTAACAGCCGAATGCTCTGCCAATTGAGCTATCGAGGAATGTGTCTTTCGACAACTAGAAAACAATAGCAAATAAACAACTAATAACCAAGTTGAGGGTCGACTAGACCTACCAAATTGCCGTTTGAAAGAAACGCGGCCACATTTTCTGAAATGCGCTTAGAAAAAAGCCTCACAACCATAGCTCGGGTGTCGGCAGTGTGTGGAGTGATGATTAGGTTAGGCGCCTGCCAAAGCGAATGCCCGTCAGGCAACGGTTCTGGGTCAGTGACGTCGATTGCTGCGCCAGCAATCGAGCCAATCTCAAGTGCCCGCTCAAGATCTTTCGTTACAACCATTGGCCCTCGAGCAATGTTGACTAGATAAGACTTGTTTTTCATCAGGTTGAAACGTTGCTCATTGAACAAACCAGTGGTTTCGGCAGTTAGGGCTGCCGCCAAAATGACTACATCTGCCAGCGGCAGTTGCGCGTCAAGTTGCTCGAAACCAAGAGTTCTAGTCGCTCCGGACATATTGCCGGCAACCCTTTTGCGAATAACGGTCACGTCAGTTTTGAATGGTTTCAAAAGTTCAAGAAGTTCCTCGGTGATGCCGCCGCCACCCACGATGAGCACGCGACTTTCATAAAGGCTCACCGCGAATTGCCGCCCCCAGGTTTTGTCTTGAACGCGCTCAGGAATTGCCCGACAAAGTGCAAGTGTTAGCGCCAGGGCATGTTCTGCAACAGGTTCACGGTAACAACCTTTAGCGCTAGTAAAATTAACTGCACGTCTTGAATGCGCGCTTGCGGAGATGATATCTGCGAACGCATCGACTCCTGCAAAAGGCAACTGAACCCACTCGAGTTGTGGGTTGACTCTTAGCACCTCTGCTAGCTCTTGAGGTGCCTGGTAGTTAGTCCAAACCATGGCACGCACATCGGGCGAGATTGGTTTAACGAGACCACCACTTGCGTTGACTGCAGCCTCATATTCAACGAAGGATTTCGGTTCTATAGCAACAAAATTGTTCATCGAAGTGATCTGCGCTGAGCTTCTATTTGCATCAATTGGCCCGAGATTTCTCGGTACTCAGTGGGTTGAGTTGCCGGGTCTAATCGACGCAAAGCGGCCAAAAGGTTGTTTTTCTCGCGATTCAACACAACATCGAGTGCTCGCATCATTACGCCTTCGGCATAGGCAGCTATTCCAGCCTCGTCACTAACCGGCAGTGGGGTCATAGCGATCTCACGCAGCAGCGGTTGCAGCTCATCAGGCAGCAATGCCGAAACCGCGCGCAGATAAGCATTTTGACCTTGGCTTAGAAGATCGGGCTGGGTCGCTAAGGCTCCGACAATTGCTCGACTTAGCTCGGCATGAGCTGGCGCGCTGAAGCCCGCTGTTGCAATTCGTTCAAAAACGTTTTGTGGCATAACCTCTGGCAACTGAACCAGCACCACAAGTGTCGTGCGCTCCATGCGATTGATTGGGTCATTGAGGTTAACGTTAGCGAACTGAGTCGCTTCAGCTGTTTGATTATCTAACGGCGGTTCTGCGTTGGCCAGGTTCGATTGGGCTGGCGGTTCGTCAAGGCGCATCTTAGAAACTGCATCGCGCGTCGAAGTCTGCGAAGCGGCTTTAACGAAATTCGCGACCTCGTTTGAATCAAGGTTGGTCCAGCCTGCCAATTCGCGCACATATGATGAACGCGTTGCGAGGTCAGCGATGCCAGCAACCACCGGCGCAGCGGCACGGGCCCCAGCAACTTGGCCCTCAAGAGTGTTTAGGTCAAACTTTGCTAGCTTCTGTTTGATAGCGAACTCGAAAAGTGGGCGTCGAGCGGCAATCATGGCCTGAACTGCTTCGTCGCCGCGAGAAGAACGCAGATCGCATGGGTCGAGATTGTCTGGACCAACCGCCACAAAAGTTGCGGCATTGAACTTGTGGCTGTCAGCATAGGCTCGCATGGCGGCTTTTTGCCCAGCAGCATCGGGGTCAAACGTGAAAATCACTTCAGCAGGCACGTCGGCCTCACTGCTTAGCATGCGCGTGAGAATTCGAATGTGATCATCACCAAACGCTGTTCCGCAGGTTGCAACGGCGGTTGTGATCCCTGCCAAATGGCAAGCCATAACATCGGTGTAGCCCTCAACGACCACTACCTGCTGACGTTTTGAAATGTCACGCTTTGCCAGATCAATGCCATACAGAACTTGCGACTTGTGATAGACGGCAGTGTCTGAAGTGTTGAGATATTTCGGCCCATTGTCGTCGTCGAATAGCTTGCGGGCACCAAAACCAATAACCGCAGCTGTTGCGTCACGAATAGGCCAAATCAGACGGCCTCGAAACTTGTCATAAATGCCCTTGTCGCCAGCTGAAGCAAGGCCAGCATTGACAAGCTCTTCGGCCTTGAAACCTTGAGCGGTGAGGTGGTCGCTTAGGTTGCGCCAACCCTGAGGCTCAGCTTCTCGCCCACAACGCTCCCCATGCTGGCGGCCAGGAAGTCAAAGTTCATGATGGCGGTCACCACAGGGTGGCCCGAGAGGGTGCCCTCCACCACGATCGCCGCATCCTCGGTCTGGCC
>CAIYTL010000050.1 GCA_903929105.1 uncultured Micrococcales bacterium
CCGATTCACTGAAGACGAGTCAAAGCCGCTATTTTTGGGCGGCATCGAGTGGCCGGGCGAGCGTGGGCTCGATGGTCACAGCGACGGTGACGCAGTGGCCCACGCAGTAGTTGATGCGCTGTTGGCTGCTGCCGGCATGGGCGACATCGGCTCAAACTTTGGGGTAGACCGGCCCGAGTTTGCTGGCGCCAGCGGCCAAGTGTTTTTGACCGCCACCGTGGCAAAACTTGCCCAAGCCGGTTTCAAAGTTGTGAACGTTTCAGTTCAGATTATTGGCAATCGTCCAAAGGTTGGCCCTCATCGATCTGCCACCGAGGCCGAACTTTCGCGCTTGGTTGAAGCACCGGTGACTGTCGGTGCAACCACCACCGACGGTTTGGGCTTTTTAGGAAACACCGAAGGTGTTGCAGCCGTGGCTAACGCGTTGCTAATTCGCTCGCAGGTAGGCTAATTTCGTGGCCCTAAGACTTTTTGATTCGCACTCGCAAAATCTGCGCGATTTCGTGCCTTTGGTGGCAGGCGAAGTTGGCATTTATTTGTGCGGCCCAACCGTGCAGTCTTCGCCCCACGTCGGTCATTTGCGTTCGGCGTTGGTTTATGACCAGCTGCGCCGATGGTTGACGGTAAAAGGCAACAATGTGACCCTTGTGCGCAACGTTACTGACATCGACGACAAAGTTTTGGCAAACGCTCAAGCCTTGGGCGAACAGTGGTGGGCTTTGGCGTATCGCTATGAAATTGAGTTCAACCAGGCATACAACGCGCTAAAGATTAGTGCGCCAACTTACGAACCGCGTGCAACAGCGTCGATTGCCGAAATGCTTGCGATTATCGAACGTCTAATTGAAGCCGGCTATGCCTACCAGGCAACCGATGGTTCAGCCGACGTATATTTTGCTGCCAGCAAATGGGCTGACTATGGCGAGCTCACAAACCAGCGGGCCGACGATATGGCTGCCGATGAAGAAGCTGAGCTGCGCGGCAAACGCGACCCACGTGACTTTGCGCTCTGGAAGGCCGCGAAGCCCGGCGAACCTGCCTCGGCCAGCTGGTCAACCCGATTTGGCGTTGGCCGCCCGGGTTGGCACATTGAATGTTCAGCAATGTCGACCAAATATTTAGGCAGCCAGTTCGACATTCACGGTGGCGGTCTAGACCTAAGATTTCCACACCACGAAAACGAGCTTGCTCAATCTCGCGCCGCCGGCGATGCTTTTGCGAACTATTGGCTTCACAATGGCCTGGTAAACGTGCAGGGCCAAAAAATGTCTAAGAGCCTCGGCAATTCGATCTTTGCCGCCGACCTTTTGGCAGCTGGCCGCCCGCTCGCCGTGCGGTTCTATCTAGGCTCAGCGCATTACCGTTCTGTGCTCGACTATCACGAGGGTGTTCTCGAAGAAGCCGAATCAGCTTTGGCTCGCATCGAGGGGTTTCTTGAGCGCGCGGCAAGACGCTTGAACGACACACAGTTCGCACCCTCCGTAAAACGATTTGGTTCTGAACTGCTCGGCGACTTGCCTGCTGATTTTGTTGCGGCGATGGATGACGACCTTTCGATTCCAGCAGCTTTAGCGGCGCTGTATGAGGCGATTCGGGCAGGCAACACCAGCCTCGAACGCGAAGATTTGCCTGCTGTGGCTAGTGCTTTAAGTGCTGTTCGCGGTATGGTTGAGGTTCTTGGCATCAACCCAGAAGCCCCGCAGTGGGCTTCGCAGGGCAGCGGCGAAGGCCGCGCGTTAGACGCACTGATGACCAGTTTGATAGAACAACGCAAAGCTGCGAGGGCAGCTAAAGATTTTGCACGCGCCGACGAAATTCGCGACGCACTACAAAAAGCCGGCATCAAGTTAGAAGATGGCGCCGACGCAACACATTGGAGTTTATAAATGGCTGGCAAACCAGGTCGCCCAGGCGCGGCAAAAAAGAGCACTAACCGACCAGGCACTGGTGGCAAGAACAAGCGCGGTCTCGAAGGCAAGGGCCCAACCCCCAAAGCCGAAGACCGCAAATATCACAAGGCTTATAAAGGCAACAAGCCTGCCGATGAGGGCCGCAGCGCGGTTCGCGGCACTCGCGAGTTTGAGCGCACCGCGGGCAAGGGCGAGTTTTTGGCTCCAGCCCCGCGCACTGCTGGCACCGGTGGCGCATCAGCACGCAACGGTGCCCGTGTAGCAAAAGCTGTTGACGCTGGCGAAGTTTTGTCGGGCCGCAATGCGGTAACCGAGGCTCTGCGCGCCAAACTGCCTGCTACCGGTTTGTTCTTGGCTGCGCGAATCGAAATGGATGACCGAATCAAAGAGGCCATCAACTTGGCCAACTTGCGTCAGATTCCAATCTCAGAAGTTACTCGCCCCGAGATCGACCGCATGACCGGTTATGACTCGGTTCACCAGGGAATTGCTCTAGCAGTGCCGCCTTATAAGTACCAGCACCCGCAAGAGTTGCTCGACAAGATTCTCGACCGTGGCCAAACCCCGCTGTTGGTTGCACTCGATGGAATCACCGACCCTCGCAACTTGGGCGCAATCATCCGTTCGGTTGCGGCTTTCGGTGGTCAGGGCGTAATCGTTCCGCAAAGACGTTCAACCGGTGTGACTGCTTCGGCCTGGAAGACCTCGGCGGGCGCAGCTGCCCGAGTGCCGGTAGCTTTGGCGGCTAACTTGAACAGCACGCTTAAAGAGTTCAAAAAACGCGGCCTATTTGTGATTGGTCTCGACGGTGACGGTGAGCTTAACCTGCCTACTTTTGAACTAGGAACCTCGCCACTCGTTTTGGTGATCGGATCTGAAGGCAAAGGCCTTTCGCGTTTAGTTCAAGAAAACTGTGACGCGGTGCTTTCGATTCCTATCGCACGCGACACCGAGTCACTCAACGCTGGCATTGCCGCTTCGGTTGCGCTTTATGAAGTTTCAAAGCGTCGCTTAGAAGCCAAAATCATTTAGCAACTAAACCAGGTCGCGCCAGTCAGCTTCTTCGTCGTCTTCAGCGACCACGATTGTTCCGGTTGGCACTGGGTTTGGCATTGTGATTGTTCCAGTGGCCGGTGAAAGAAGCGCGGCTTCGTCGCGACGATGGGCCAAAACAGTTTCTACATATGACTGAACAGCCTCTTCAAGAGGAATGTCTCGACTCTCGTTTTCGCTGCGATACCAACGGTGTTCGAGCACCTGGTGATAAACCTCTGCTGGTTCTAACCGCCCTGCATACTCTTTAGGAATCGCTAAAACTACTGGCTCAAATGAGTGACTCAGCCATTCGTGAGCCATAACCTCTTCGTCGGCACCGTGACGGTGATTGTTCACTCGGTAGGCATCAAGGTCATTTAGCAGACGTCGAGCTTGGTTCTCTTCGACGTCAAGACCGGTTAGGCGAATCAGGCGTCGCTGGTGGTGACCTGCGTCGACAACCTTGGGCTGAATCTTAACTTTGGTGCCCGTGCCATCGGTGCGAATCGCAAGTTCTTCAATGTCGAAGCCCAAGTCGTTCAGTCGTTGAACGCGCTTGTTAATTCGCCAGCGCTCGGCGGTGGCAAAAGTCTCAGCGCCGGTCAGCTCGCTCCAAAGCTCACGATATTTAGCGACAATGCCTTCAGATGTTGCCACCGCGTCAACCACACCAGAGGCATGACCCGAAGCGATTAGATCCATGAGCTCGCCCGCAATGTTGACTCGAGCGATTTCAAGGTCATTCTCGCGTTGGCCATTTGAAAGCCCACCGTCGAAAAGTTGGCCGGTTTCGGCATCAACCAGATACGCCGCAAACGCGCCGGCATCTCTGCGAAATAGAGTGTTCGAAAGTGACACATCGCCCCAAAAAAAGCCGGCAATGTGAAGGCGCACCAAAAGCACTGCCAAGGCGTCAACCAGGCGGGTGGCCGTGTCGGCGCGCAAGCCCTGCGACCACATGGCGCGGTAGGGCAGTGAAAACTTGAGGTGTCGCGTCACTAGCGCGGCAGGCAGCTCGGTACCGTCGGCGTCGTGCCGATTGTTGATAGTGGCAAAGGGTTCAACGCAGGGCACGTCGAGCTTTATTAGAAGCTTGAGCATTTCGTATTCACGTTTGGCCAGCTCGGGCAAAGTTTCTTTGATGGCGATTACGTAATCGCCCAGGTGAGCAAAACGCACGGTGTGCCGGCTCAAACCTTTAGGCAAAGCGGCAATGTTTTCGCTCGGCCAGGCCTCTAAAGGCAAATGCCACGGCAGATCCAGCAGGGCTGGGTCTGCCGTGGCAGCTGTTATGTCTAATGACACGAGTTGGTTTCGCTTGAACTTAGTTCAGGCGCAGACCTGACTCGATGTCGAATAGGTGAATGATGCCGTCAGCGATGTTTAGAGTTACGGTCTCGCCTGCGTGTGGGTGAACACTGCCATCAACACGTGAAACGATCTCGGCTGAAGCACCTTCGATTGAAGTGTGACCATACAAGAAGCCGTCAGCACCTAGCTCTTCGATAACATCGATGGCCACGCTGATGCCCTTGCCGTTGGTAACAACTAGGTTCTCTGGGCGAATACCAACAGTGATGCTCTTCGCGCTGGTCTTTGCAAGAACGTCGCGAGCCACTGAGATGGTCTCGGTGCCGAACTTGACGCCACCGTCGACGATAGGCAACTGCAAAAGGTTCATGGCTGGTGAGCCGATGAAGCCTGCAACGAAAACGCTAGCAGGGGTTTCATAAAGTTCACGTGGGGTTGCAACCTGCTGCAAAACACCGTCTTTAAGAACTGCAACGCGGTCGCCCATGGTCATAGCTTCAACCTGGTCGTGGGTTACATAAACAGTGGTTACACCTAGGCGACGCTGAAGCGATGCAATCTGGGTGCGAGTCTGAACGCGAAGTTTTGCGTCAAGGTTTGAAAGCGGTTCGTCCATGAGGAACACCTGAGGCTGACGCACGATTGCGCGGCCCATGGCCACACGCTGACGCTGACCACCAGAAAGTGCCTTTGGCTTGCGAGCCAGATAAGGCTCAAGGTCAAGAAGCTTTGCAGCCTCAAGAACGCGAGCTGCGCGCTCGTCTTTGTTAACGCCAGCAATCTTTAGAGCGAAGCCCATGTTCTCGGCAACGGTCATGTGTGGGTACAAAGCGTAGTTCTGAAAGACCATTGCAATGTCGCGGTCTTTTGGTGGGGTATCGGTTACATCGCGGTCACCGATGCGAATGAAGCCTTCGTTGACTTCTTCAAGACCAGCAAGCATGCGAAGCGAGGTCGATTTTCCGCAACCAGATGGACCAACCAAAACCAAGAATTCGCCGTCGGCGACCTCAAGGTTTAGCTTGTCAACTGCTGGGCGGGTGCCACCTGGGTATAGGCGGGTGGCGTTATCAAATGATACTGATGCCATGGTTTTCTCCTTCACCGGCGGTACGTGCCGGGCGATCCTTAGTGAATGAACGACTGCTGAAGGCAGACGCTGTTCCTATTATGTCAGCAGCGAGCTTCAACTACACTAGAAAGTCGAGTTTGATTTGTAACTAAATGGTCACTTTGACCAACAAGACATTGACGAGGTTCTAAACATGGCAAACCAGCCGAAACTCACCCGTGACCAACAGCGTGAAGCTGCCAGGGCCAAGGCACGCGATTTGCGTGAAAAGCAGAAGGCCAGCGAAAAACGCAAAAAGCTAACCATTCAGGTCAGCGTTGTTGTAGCGCTTCTGGCAGTCGTTGGCATCATTGTGCTCTCGCTAGTCTCTAGCCCTTCTACACAGGGTGGCGAAGTTCCTAAAAAGGTAGCTATCTTCAGTCAAGGC
>CAIYTL010000051.1 GCA_903929105.1 uncultured Micrococcales bacterium
AGTCGCGAATCAGTTCAGCCGGGCTGCCCTCAGCCATGATTTTGCCTTTGTCCATCACGATTAGTCGATCGCAAAGCTGTTCGGCTTCATCCATGTAGTGAGTTGTGATTACCAGTGTCACACCCTGCTCTTTTAGGCGAAACAGTCGGTCCCAAAGCACGTGACGGGCCTGCGGGTCAAGACCCGTAGTTGGTTCGTCGAGCATCAAAATCTCTGGTTCATTAACCAAACCGCGAGCAATGGTTAGTCGGCGCTTCATGCCACCGCTAAGCGCGTCAACTTTGACATCGCGCTTGTCTTCGAGTTTCACAAAGCCGATCAGCTCTTCAACTTTGGCTTTCAAAAACTTGCGACTCAAGCCAAAGTAGCGGCCATAAATAAAGAGGTTCTCCCACACCTTAAGCTCGCGGTCAAGGTTGTCTTGCTGGGGCACAACACCGAGGTGCGCGCGAATCTCGGGGCCGTGAGTGTTTGGGTCTTTGCCCAGAATCTCAAGTTGGCCGCCGGAACGCTGCAGGGTTGCACCAATCATGCGCATCGTGGTCGATTTGCCGGCGCCGTTCGGGCCCAAAAGACCAAATGCTTCGCCACGCTTGACCTTAAAGTCGATTGCGTCAACAGCTTTGAAATCACCATAAGTTTTTGTGAGCGCCTTTGCCACAATCATGTTCTCGGTCATCCTGATATTCTAAAACTATGCCCGAACAACTCGCGCCCAAATTGGGCAACCGCCGTGTAACGGGTAAAGAACAGTTTTACACTCCCCCAAGTTTGGCCAGCGAGCTGTCGAAAAGCCTGCTCGAGTTTGTGCCAGACCTAGCCTCGCGTTCTGTCATTGAACCGGCTGGCGGCACGGGGGCTTTCGTGCGAGCTGTTCAAGAGCTCGGCGTGAACGATGTTTTGAGTTTCGACATCGAACCAAAATTTGCTGGTGTCACCCAAGCCGACTTTTTGTCGGTTGACCTAAGCAGCGTCAAAGCGCATTCAGCAGTGGCAATCTCAAACCCACCTTTTGGGCGCAATAACTCACTCAGCATTCCTTTCTTTAACCATGCGGCGAGCGCTTGCGACATCATCGCGTTCATTGTTCCGCGCAGCTGGCGCAAATGGTCGGTCATTAATCGGCTTGATTCGAGTTTTCACCTGGTTAGCGACATCGACATAAAAGTTGACTACGTGGGTGCCGATGGAGAACCTCTTGCAAATAAATTGCGCCTAAACACCTGTTTTCAAGTGTGGCGATTTTCAAACGGCCCGCTGCGATCAAAGATTGCTGTGCAAGACCTGGGTGTGGTGCAAAAAGTTTCGCCCGAAGAGGCCGATGTGGCGCTCACGATTTTTGGGTTCGCGTGTGGCCGTGTGCTAACCGAGTTTGAACGTCGACCAAACACAACCCGCATGTTTCTAAAACTCGGGCATGACCGCGCACTTGAGGCTTTGCAGGCGGTTGACTTTAGCCGGTTCTATAAAAACACGGCATACACCGAAGCACTGGCGCTGCCTGAAATTAACTTTTTGCTGAACGAATACATTTTCGGGAAGCCCTACCTAGATGAAGGCAGTTGAGTTAAGTCATGAGTATGTTTGGTGGCCGAGGTCGTTCGGCCGGTTCCGCTTCAAAAAGCCGTCGCGGCGCGGGCAAAGATGAAAACCGCGCAAAGTTTGGTCAGCTCTGGCCATACATGGCACCCTTCAAACGTTCACTGTGGTTAGCCGCCGCACTCTCGGTGATCAGCGCCGGTTTCAGCTTGGGCCAACCGTTGCTGGTAGGTCAGGTCATCACCGCGGTGCAAAAGCAGCAAGACATGCTCGGTTTGATTTTGCTTTTAGTCGCGTTCATTGCGCTCTCGGCTGTGGTTGGTGGTTTTCAGTACTACATTCTGACCCGCACCGGCGAGGGCGTGGTTCTAACCGCCCGCAAGCGTTTGGCCTCACGCCTGTTGCGCCTGCCGATTCATGAATATGACCAGCGCCGCACTGGCGACCTTGTGTCACGTGTTAGCTCAGACACCACGCTGCTGCGAGCTGTGCTGACCCAAGGTTTGGTCGACGCCATCGGTGGCGTGCTGATGTTCGTCGGCGCAATCATTTCAATGGCATTCATCGACC
>CAIYTL010000052.1 GCA_903929105.1 uncultured Micrococcales bacterium
AGGAATCATTGCGTCGATTGCCTTGATGCCGGTCTGTAGTGGCTCGTGAACCGATTTGCGGGCCATAACGCCAGGAGCCTGAAGCTCAAGTGCACGGCGGGCATCAGCCTTGATGTCGCCAAGGCCATCGATTGGGTTACCTAGTGGGTCAACAACGCGACCCAAGAACTTGTCGCCAACGGGAACCGACAGAACTTCACCGGTGCGGTGAACCTCCATGCCCTCAACGATGCCCTCGAAGTTGCCTAGAACAACAACACCGATCTCGCGCTCGTCAAGGTTTAGAGCTAGACCCAAAGTGCCGTCAGCAAAACGAAGCAACTCGTTTGACATGGCGCTAGGCAAGCCTTCAACGTGAGCAATGCCGTCACCAGCATCGATAACGTGGCCTACCTCGTCGCGCGATGCCTTTGCAGGCTCATAAGACTTAACGAACTCTTTGAGCGCGTCGCGAATCTCGTTCGGGCTGATTTGTAGATCTGCCATCTCGTTCCTCTACTTCTGGGTTTTCCCGGTTGTCAGTTGGCGTTTAGGCCAGCTGAAGTCTTGCTTCGTTAAGACGACTGCTTAGGCTGCCGTCAATGATTTCATCGGCAACCTGCACACGCAGGCCTCCGATAAGAGTTGGGTCGATCTCGATGTTCAGCTGAAGTGCCTGACCGTAGTTTTTGGCCAGTGCTGCACCAAGGCGGTCAAGTTGCTTTGCATCTAGCGCAGCAGCAACGGTTACGGTTGCAACCAAACGAGCTGCTACGGCCGAAACCTGCTTGCCAAACTGCTCTAGAACCACAGAAACGCGCTCGCGGCGAGCAATCAGAACTGCGTTACGAACCAAAAGGCTGGCGGCGTTGCTGACCTTTTTGCCGATCAGAGTCTCGACTAGCGCAAGCTTGCTCGTGTCGGTTGCAGTCTTTGAGCTCAACGCAAACTGAAGTTCTTGGTCACTGTCGATGGTTTGACGCACCGAGAACAGCTCGGCCTCAAGAGTTGAGATCGAGTTCTCGGCAGCGGCAATCGAAGCGACTGCATAAACTGCGAGCTGTTCGATGCCGGCGACTAGGTCGCGGCCGGTTGACCAGCGAAGAGCAACCAAGCGGGTCACAAACTCAACAGCTGACTTGCTGGCAGATTTGCCAAACACAGCGTTTAGAGCGCCTTGCTTTGCAGCATTCTCGGCAGAAGGGTCCGAGAGAATGTTGCGAAGCTGAACTGAACTGGCAATCGCTTCAGCGATTGAGAAGAGTTCGGCAGCAAAGTTGAGATCAGCGCTAGCAAGTAGTGGCTTGAGAGCCTCTTTGCCTGCGACGATTGCCTGCCTGGTTGAACTTGCCATTAGTTTTTCTTGCCTGCCTTTTCGCCAGCTTCGAGGTCGGCCAAGAACTGGTCGACTACGCCTGCGGCGATTTTGTCGTTCTGCAAGCTGGTGCCCACCACGTTTGACGCGAGGTCAATGGCTAGCGAGCCAACCTCGGCACGCAGTGAAACAAGAGCTGCTTGACGCTCGGCTTCGATTTGAGCTTTTGCAGTAGCTACTAGACGTGCTGCCTCGGTGGCGGCCTGTTCTTTCATTTCTGCAAGAATCGAGGCGCCATCGGCGCGAGCTGCCTCACGAATCGAGGCGGCTTCGGCACGAGCCGATGCCTGCTCAACTTCGATGTTGGCGGTCTTAGCAGCTGCCTCAGCCTGAGCCTGTTCAGCCGCTTCTAGGCGACCTTCGATGGCTTCAGTGCGGGCATCCAAGCTTTTCTTTAGATTAGGCAGAACCTTGGTCCAGAAGAAAACCAGCAGAATAGCAAAAACCACCGATGACCACAGGATGTCTGGCAGTTTTGGCAACAGCGGGTTTTCTGCTGGTGCCTCTGCTGCTGCAACAAGGATTGTGCTTAGCATGGTGAGCTTTCTTTAGGAGTTGAAACTAGGCTGCGAAGATGAATGGGGTTGCAAGACCGATAAGCGCTAGAGCTTCGGTGAATGCGATACCAAGCCACATGGTGACCTGCAGACGAGCTGCAAGTTCTGGCTGGCGAGCGATTGACTCGATGGTCTTTGAAACAACTAGACCTACGCCAACGCCTGGGCCGATTGCTGCGAGGCCGTAGCCAATAACGCCAAGGTTTCCGGTAACGCCTGCTGCGATGTTGATGATGTCCACGGTGTGGTTCCCTTCTGTGGTTTAGAACTAACGGTTGTTAGCTCCGATTTTTTTAGTGCTCGTCTGCCAATGCCAACTGAATGTAGACAGTTGTCAGAAGAGTAAAAACGTAGGCCTGCAAGAATGCGACCAAAATCTCGAACAACGTAAACACAAAGCCGAAAGCAAACGTGCCCGCGCCAAAGAGCGCCACAAGGCTTTGGTTTTCGAATAAGAAGAACGATGTTGCCGAGAAGCAAAGCACAAGAAGCAAGTGGCCGGCGATCATGTTCATCATGAGACGAAGAGCCAGAGTGACCGGGCGAAGAATGAAGGTCGACAAGAACTCAATCGGAGTCACCAAGATGTAGAACACCGGTGGAACGCCTGCAGGGAACAATGCTGCGGTGAAGAAGTGGCCGCCGTGCTTTTTGACGCCCGCATAAATGAACGTGAAATAGGCAACCAAAGCAAGAACTAGCGGCAAACCAATCACCGAAGTGCCAGCAATGTTTAGAAGTGGAATGATGCCGGTGAAGTTCATGCCGACAACGATGAAGAAGATTGTGGTTAGCAAGGGCAAAAAGCGGTCGCCGTCTTTTTCGCCAAGCTGCTCGTGAGCAATGCTCTTGCGCACAAAGTTCAGAGCAATCTCGCCGATTAGCTGAAACTTGCTCGGAACGATCTGGCCAGACTTGGTGGCTTTTTGTGCACGACTTGCCCAAAGAGTGAAGAACAAAATGATTAGCGCGGTGATCAACAGACGAATCAGCATGATTCGGTTGATTTCAAAGCTGGTGCCTTCAAACAAGACTGGAGCCGGAAAAAATTCGGCAATCGTTGGAGCCTCGAAACCGCCACCGCTAGGCGCGGGGGTTTCGGTTAGCAGATTCAGTGCGTGAGTGAACAGCTTTTGCTCCTGTGTCGTGGCAAGTTGGTGTTGGCCTTGCGGCGATTTGGGGGTAGCCGTGACCGACACGAAAGGTTCGGCACAACTTCGAAAAGTCTATCAGTAATCAAAGGGCTTAAATAAGGCTTTTTGCCCTTGAAACTAAAGTTTTTTAGCTATTCACCAACGACAGGAATGCGGGCTTTAGTGGCGATGAAAGCGTCAATCACCAACGACGCCAAAATGGCAGCTACGACGGTAAAAAAGAACAGCGGGCGAACTAAAAAGTGAGCGCCGCGCAAGGCAACGGTTAGGCCTAAGAACAGCACCAGTTTGAGCAACCAGCCGCCCATGACAGCACCAAAGAAAACACCCAATGAATATCGGCCGCCGAGCCAAATGCTCAAAACCGTTAGTGCACTAAAAACTAGAGCCATTGCGGCGCCAATTGCCGCGCTCAAAAGGCCATCTGTGCCAAAAAAAATCAAACCAACGGTGCCAGAGATAACTGCGATTGCAGCCGTGCTAACCGAAGTGAAAACAAGTGCCCGACTAAAAACTTTAGAAAGATAAGGGTTTGCATTAGCCATTTGAGCCCGCCTTTGATTTGGTAATGATGCTGTCGACCCTGGTGAACAGGCCAAACTCTTTGAGCACTGGCCAAGCGGTGAACATAAGCGCGCCGATCAAACCCACGAACGCGATTATGGCGACAGCCCATAAATCTATAAAAAACAGCAAAAGGCATGACACCGAAATCAGGGCTGTCCAGGCATAAAACACTAAAACTGAACCTAAGTGGCTGTGGCCAAAGTCTTGCAGCCTGTGGTGAATGTGCTGTCGGTCTGCGGTGAAAGGTGATTTGCCGGCGCGAAGTCGGCGTAGCACCGCGAGCGTGAAATCTAGCAGAGGCAAAATCAGAATCGCGAGGGGCAAAATCAACGGGATGAACGCTGGCACGAG
>CAIYTL010000053.1 GCA_903929105.1 uncultured Micrococcales bacterium
GGTATTGCTTGAGGTCATGCCAGCTACCGCTAGGGCGTTTGCCGTAACAGCCATTGACAAACCTAATTGAGTATTCCAAGCGTAACCCTGCCATCGAGGAAACTCTGCGCCAGGTGCCGCAGCTACAACGTTCCAGTTAGCGCTATTGGTGAACACGATTACAAGAACAACAGCCCAAACCACTGCCAAGAAATATGAGGTGTAGCGTTCCCAAACCTGAATCAGGTTGTGGCCGATGAACGCGATTACTACCTGAGCAACAATCACGATTAGCAGCGCCGCGACCTTGTCTAGGTTGGTTAGCACCGAAAGTGCCAAGGTTCCCGAAACAGTGTTTACGGCAAACCAACCGATGCCTGCGACCAAGGTTGACAGACCCGATGGAATCAAGTTGCCTGACTTGCCAAAGGCATTGCGGCCAAGAACCATCTGTGGCAAGCCACCCTCTGGGCCCCAGGTGCTGAAGATGCCGTGGGTAATAGCTGCTAGGCCGTTACCTACTACAACCGCCAAGATGCCTTGCCAAATGTTCAAACCAAAACCGATGGCTAGTGCGCCAACGAATACGGTTGCGAACTCTAGGTTAGGAGACGACCAGACTGTGAACAGGTGCCACGCCTTGCCGTGACGTTCGCCAGCCGGAATCGGCGCAACGTCGTTGATTTCGATTGAGGTTGCCGAAGCAGTGCCTGTGTTTGTTTGTGTCATAGCGAAACTCTATTGGTTAACCTGAGGTGAATTGCGCATTTACGCGAGAATTTACACAGTTGTGAAATTAGGGTTTTAACAACATGATTATGCTCATCGACGAAGCCGCCGCGAATGGCTTTGCTTGGCGTGTTTTGAGTGGTGAATCGGCGGTTGGCGAGTTGCGATTAAGCATCACTGAATCCGGCTTGGGCACACTAAAAATCAGCACGGATGCTTCGCTCAGCACCGCAAGCCTGCGCCGAATTATTGAGCAACTCGTGGTCAAGGTTTTTGACGCTGAACTTGCTCGCAAGGTGCAGGTTGTGGTGCCCGTGCAGGCCGGGGTGGCAGCTCAAACTCAAGCCTTTGTTACGGCGTTTGAAAAGTCTGGCTTTGAACGGGTTGCCCGGCAGCCGGCCACCGGCATGAGGTTAGCTGCAACCAAGTTGAGTGTGGCCCACGCCATGGCACTTGCGACGATGGCTCGGCACATCGACCTGAACGTGTGGGGTTTTCGCTTTGACAACGGCAAACGCAGGGCTGGCCAGTGCAACTACACCTCGCGGGTCATTTCGATTTCGAAACACCTGGTTGCTCACCACAGCCTTGATGAGGTTCAGCAGGTGGTGTTGCACGAAGTCGCTCACGCGCTTGTCGGCAAAGAGGCTGGTCACGGGCCGGTGTTCAAGAAGCGGGCGGCAGCTTTGGGTTATCGTGGCAAGAATTTCACGGGTCGTGAGATTGCCGCTAACGAAGCATCTTGGGTGGGCCACTGCAAAGCGGGCCATGTGCATTACCGCTATCGTCAACCCACCAGGCCTTTAGCCTGCGGTTTGTGTGGCAAAACTTTTAGCCGCGCCAACCAAATTGTGTGGCAACGATCAACAACATCGTGACTACGAAGCCGGCAAAAAAGTTGAGCCAAATAAACTGACGCCATCCGCGGTTAGCTAGTTCGCAGGTTTCGTCGGTGATGAACCAAAACGGCGCCACCACGGCCACATAGGGCATTGCTGCGATCGCGGCCACTTCGGCTGGTGCTCCGGCTGTCACCACGAGCACACCGCTTGCCGCATAGGCGGTGAGCGCTAGGCGGGTGGTGACTCTTGCCCCAAAGAATGTTGCAATGCTTGAGATGTTTGCTGAGCGGTCGGCTGTTACGTCTTGAACCGCACCGAAAGCGTGTGAGGCAACACCCCAGAGCGTGAATGCGGCGATGATTGCCAACACGTGCGGGTCGGTCAAGTCAATGCGTGCAACCGCCAAGGCATAAATCATTGGGCCGACAAAGTGGCTGGCTGACGTGAATGAGTCGAGCACTGGGCGCTCTTTGAAGCGCAGCACCGGGGCGCTGTAGGCCACAACTGTGAAAACGAATAACGCCAACCAGCCAGCTGCCCAAGGTGCTGCCCAAACTAGATATGCCAAAAATGGAATACACAAAAGCACCGCAGCCCAAACTGTGTGACGGTGCCAGCGGGTGCTTAGCAGGGCACCTTCGATTCCACCTTTGCGTGGGTTTCGAAGGTCACTTTCATAGTCGAAAACATCGTTGATGCCATACATCAGCAGGTTGTAGGGAATCAGAAAGAATAGACAGCCTAGCCAAAAGAAAACGTCAAGGTGGCCGGTTGCGACCAGATAGGCAGCGCCAAATGGATACGCGGTGTTGATCCAAGAAACCGGACGCGACGACCAAAACAGTTGACGAGTTGCTTCACCTAGTGGTTCACGAAGTTTGGCCATGTTTCAACTCTAACTAGAACTGGTATTTGCGGTTTAGTGCAGCGCGCCAGATCGCGGGCACCAGCCAAACCGCAGCTATTGAATAACAAAAATCTTCGACCGGCACGAAGCCAATAAAAAGGCCGCAGATCTTGCTCGGGTCATAAGCCACGATGCCGAAGCCCACGATTAGGTTGTCGAATATCGCGGTTGCTAACAGCAGTGGCACCAGTGCCATCGATGCGATTTTTCTGAGGCGTTTCGGGTAAAGCCAAAAACCGGTCACGATAGCGGTGAGGGTGAATAAGATGTTTAGCAAAAGATAGGTCATCGACGTCGTGCCGCCCAACGAGAAACGGTGGCAAAAATCACCAGCGTGGTGTGGCACAGCAGAAGCAAAAAGAAGATTTCTTCGAGAGGCAGCTGGGGTGCAAGTTGCACACCGCAGAGCAGGTGCTTAGCGCCTTCAAAAAAGATTCCCGCGTTGATGCCTGCGAGATCCCACATCAAAAAGAATGCCAGCCCCGAACCCAATGCCAGCAACCCGGCTCGAAGGCTGTGCCCTAAGGCGAGCTTGTGTCTAAAGTCGAGCAAGCTCAAGCCAAGTTCGCTGAAAAGCAATAGCCCTAAATAGATAAATGACATTTTGTGTGCCGTTAGTTTGGCCTAATGGCCAAGACCAACCCAAGCCTCTCGGGGCAGTGGCTGAATCTCGTTGGGAGTGGGGCCTGAGGTTCGGTCGTTGATGAGGTGCTTTAAGACAAGTTCGGCGCTGATCAAACACATCGGCAGGCCGATGCCGGGCAGTGTGTTGTGGCCCGCATAGAACAGCCCGTTGACTTTGGTGCTGTAGTTCTTTGGTCTGAAGAACGCGCTTTGTGAGAGCGTGTGAGCCATGCCCAAAGCGGTGCCTGACCAAGCATTGAGATCGGTGGCAAAATCGGCTGGGCCAATGATGCGTCGGGTAACAATGCGTTCGGCAAAGTCATCGATTTGGCACCACTTTGCGATCTGCTCAATCACGCGGTCAGCTGCGGCCTCGAGTTTTGGGTCACCTTGGCCGTTTTCGCCACCGCGGCCGATAGTGGTGTCAGCCGCAACGGGCACGAGCACGAACAGGTTCTCGTGGTCGGCAGGTGCAACGCTAGGGTCGGTCACGCTCGGAGCACAAATGTAAAGCGAGGCAGGGTCGGGCACCTGGCGTTTACCATCTGCTTTGTGAAAGACCTCGTCAAAGTTTGTCTTCCAGTCGTCGGTGTAAAGCAGTGTGTGGTGGTCAAGCTGTGGCAACCTGCCTTTTACGCCGAGAAGCAGCAGCAGGGCAGATGGGCCAGGAGTTTTGTTTTGCCAGAATTTTTCGGGCATGCTCTGAACCGCGGTGTCAAGCAACTGCGTTTCAACGTGGTGCAGGTCAGCGGTGGCAACTACTAGGTCAGCGCGGTGGTGAGCGGCCCCGACATGCACGCCGGTGGCGCGAGGCTTGCGTTTGCCCGAGCCTGATTTGCCAGCGGCATCCGTAGTGATTTTGCTAACAGGCGAGTTAGTGTGAATTTCTACACCGTGGCGCACGGCGATGCGCTCGATGGCTTCGATGATGCTATAGAAACCACCCATCGGATAGAAAACGCCAACCTCCATGTCAACGTGAGTCATCAGGTGGTACATGCTCGGGGTGTCATAAGGTGAAGCACCCAAGAAAACGGCCGGAAAATTGAGGATCTTGCGCAGCCGAGAATCTTTAACGTGCTTGGCCGCGAATGAATCAAGCGATGTGACCAGGTGGCGAATGAAAGTCGCAGCTTTTTTGAAAACCTCAGGGTGGGTGAAGCTGCGGGCATCTTTGAAGTTTGTATATAAGAAATGCTCAATCGAAAGGCGATAAGTTTCGCCGGCCGAATCTAGGTATTTGCGCAAACGCTTAGAACTGCCAGGTTCGATTGCTTCAAAAGTTTCAAAGTTTTTAGCCAGGTCTTGCCAAACCGTGATTGGCTCGGAAAAGCCCTCGTTTCGGGTTTGATAAGCCGGGTCAAGTCGCACCAAATCAAGCTCTGCTTCTGCCGTAGTGCCCATCAATTTAAAGAACTGATCGAAGGCGTCAGGCATTAGATACCAAGACGGCCCAAGGTCAAACTTGAAACCGTCTTTTTGCCAAATGTAGGCACGACCACCAACGCGCTCGCGGCCTTCAAACAACTTGACCTTCATTCCGGCCTTGGCAAGCAAAGCGGCAGTTGCCAGCCCCGAAATTCCACCGCCGACAACAATGGCTTCAAGCGGGGCTTGGTTTTGGTTATTTTCGGTCATGAGCTGCTTTCTAGAGAGACAGTGGGCGAGTGATTGCTCGGGTCAAAATCACAAGTTTCAGAGGGTTTGGCACGCGAATGCGCGCAACGATTAGCGTGGTTGCCGGCGTGCGGTCAATGCGGTGGTTGAGCGCCGCAAACAGGCCAAGCGCCGCCGCAACAGCTTGGCGTGGCTTAGCCGGCAACAGTTTTAAGCTGGCGCGCGCTGCCGCTAAGTCGTCATTGATATCGGCAACGAGGCGCGCCTTGGTAGCTTCGTCAAAGTTAGCTGCGTTGACGTTCGGAAAATATGAGCGGCCCAAAGCTTTGAAGTCTGCAGCCAAATCGCGCAAAAAGTTCACTTTTTGAAAAGCCGCACCAAGAGCCCGGGCGCCCGCTACCAACGTTTTTGACTCGGCCTCGGTGTAACTGCGGCCTAGCATAAACACCTTTAGGCACATGAGGCCGACGACCTCGGCCGAGCCATAAACATAGCGATCAAAGCTGGCTTGGTCGTGTTCAACCACAGTTAGGTCTTGACGCATCGAAAAGAAAAACGGTTCAACCAGGTCGCGACCAATGCCAGCCTCGCGGGCGGTGCGGGCAAAGGCATGCACCACAATGTTGGCGCTAAAACCCGAGCCCATGGCGCGATAGGTTTCGGCCTCAAGTTCATCGAGCAGCTTGCCCGGCTCGGCAATGCCAGCCCCAGCCGCAGCGCCGTCAACGATTTCGTCAGCAACGCGCACCAGCGCATAAATGTTTTCAACAGGCTGGCTAAATTCGCGACCGAGCAACTTGGTAGCCCACCCAAAAGATGTTGAATACGCTGCAATCACTTGGCTGGCTGCGGCCTCGGCTGCCAAGCTATAGAGCTCGATGCTGGTCGGCTGCTTGGTGGCATCGGGCCGCTTGGTCGTGCGACCCCGCGAACCCTGGGAGGAACTTTCAACCATTAGAGCCAGTCACGCCTTCTGAATTCGATGTACAAGATGCCAGAGACAACAATGATTGAACCAATTGACATCCACAAGCCCCAAACATTGCCAAAACCCAAATAAGGAATGTTCTGGCCGAACCAACCTGTGATTGCAGTCGGCACCGCAATAATCGCAGCCCACGAAGTCACTTTTTTCATGATCAGGTTCATCTGATTGCCCTGAATTGTGAGGTTGGTTTCAAGCAGGGTAGTTACAAGATCACGCAGCGAGTCGGTCCAATCGGCCACACGCATAACGTGGTCATAAATGTCTTGAAAATAGGCAAACATTGTCGGGCTGATGACCTGAACGTCGCGTTTGACAATTGGGTTTAGAACCTCGCGCATCGGCACTGCGACACGGCGCAACAAAACCAACGCTTTGCGCAGGTCATAAGACTTGCGCTGAATTACTCGATCGATGCGCGTCTCGGCAAACATCAGATCTTCAAGGTCTTCGAGCTCGCTGTCGAGTTTTTCAACCACTTCGAAATAACCGTCGACAATAATGTCGAGCAAACCCCAAAGCAGAAATCCAACTTTGCCTTCGGCTAGCGAAATCGAGTCATCCCAGCGCTTTTTCAAAAATTCAACGTCAAAGCCTTCGTCGTCGCGAACCGTGATTAGGCCGGTTGGGGTTACAAAAATCGCGATTTCGTCAGTGATGAGCTTGAGAGTTTCGCTGTCGAACCTTGCCGAATAGGCGTTGATGAAAAAGTGCGTGTCATAGTGCTCAAGCTTGGGTCGTTGCCTGCCGCGAAAGGCATCTTCAACCGCAAGCTCGTTCAATTGCAACTCATCGGCGATGAACCTGAGGTCGTGTTCTGAAGGGTTCACCAGGTCAACCCAAAAGAAACACTCCGAATCAGCCTTCAGCTGTGGCAAACGTGCCAGCTCAAAGTCGGTCTCGACCAGGGTTGAATTGCGATACAGACGGCTGCGCAGCATGGTCTCATCATAAAGTGAAACGGCCGTCAAAGGTTTAGACTTATAGCTATGTCAGCTGATATGAAACCTCGCAGTCGCGATGTAACCGATGGTATTGAAAAAGCAGCCAGCCGCGGAATGCTCCGTGCTGTTGGCATGGGCGATGAAGACTGGGTAAAACCTCAGATTGGTGTCGCAAGCTCATGGAACGAAGTGACCCCCTGCAACCTTTCGCTTGACCGCCTCGCGCAGGCCGCCAAAGAGGGTGTGCATCAGGGTGGCGGGTATCCGCTCGAATTCGGCACAATCTCAGTTTCTGATGGCATTTCAATGGGCCACGAGGGCATGCACTTTTCGCTGGTCTCGCGCGAAGTTATTGCCGACTCAGTTGAAACCGTGATGCAGGCCGAGCGCCTCGACGGTTCAGTTTTGCTTGCCGGCTGTGACAAGTCATTGCCTGGCATGTTGATGGCAGCCGCTCGCCTAAACCTTGCGTCAGTGTTTCTTTATGCTGGCTCAATTGCTCCGGGCTGGGTTCGTCTTGAAGACGGCACCGAAAAGCAAGTGACCATCATTGACGCTTTTGAAGCCATTGGCGCTTGCAAGGCAGGCAAAATGTCGACAGAAGACCTCGACCGAATTGAAAAAGCGATCTGCCCTGGCGAGGGTGCTTGTGGCGGCATGTACACCGCTAACACCATGGCCAGCGCCGCTGAAGCTTTGGGCATGAGCCTGCCGGGCTCTGCTTCACCACCGTCAGCAGACCGTCGCCGCGACAACTGGGCTCACCGCTCAGGCGAGGCCGTTGTGAACCTACTTCGCCTTGGCATCACGGCTCGTGACATTTTGACCAAGAAGGCTTTCGAGAACGCCATTGCCGTGACTATGGCTTTTGGTGGTTCAACAAACGCCGTTCTTCACCTTTTGGCTATCGCCCGCGAAGCCGAGGTTGACCTAACCCTTGATGACTTCAACCGCATCGCCGACAAAGTGCCGCACCTTGGCGACCTAAAGCCATTCGGTCAATACGTAATGGCCGACGTTGACCGCGTTGGTGGCGTGCCTGTAGTTATGAAGGCTTTGCTCGATGCAGGTCTAATTCACGGCGATGCTCTGACTGTTACCGGCAAAACTGTTGCTGAAAACTTGGCTGGCATCAACCCGCCAGACCCTGACGGCAAGATCATTCGTGCTCTAAACAACCCGATTCACAAAACAGGTGGCATTGCGATTTTGAAGGGCTCGATGGCTCCTGAAGGCGCTGTTGTAAAGACTGCAGGTTTCGACCTCGAAAGCTTCACCGGCCCAGCTCGCGTTTTCGAGCGCGAACGAGCAGCGATGGATGCCCTCACTGAAGGCAACATCAAAGCTGGCGACGTCGTGGTCATTCGCTACGAAGGACCTAAGGGCGGCCCAGGAATGCGCGAGATGCTTGCGATTACGGGAGCAATTAAGGGTGCCGGTTTGGGCAAAGATGTATTACTCTTAACAGACGGACGATTCTCAGGCGGCACAACCGGCCTTTGCATCGGACACATTGCTCCAGAGGCCACCGAAGGTGGACCAATTGCTCTGGTGCGCGATGGAGACTTGATTCGAGTCGATATCGCAGCTCGTTCGCTCGAACTACTCGTTGAGCCAGAAGAGTTGACTGCCCGTAAAGCAACCTGGCAGTCGCTGCCGCCGCGCTACACCCGCGGTGTTCTCGCGAAGTATTCGAAGCTAGTGCACTCTGCAGCAACAGGTGCCTACACCGGCTAATTCGCAGTCACAAAAGCTCAGCTTTTTATTTCGATTCGCTAGTTAACGAGGACTCATGTCAACAGAAATTCTCACCGGTGCGGCCGCGATTGTTCGCAGCCTTGAGCTGCTTGGTGTTGAAGACATTTTTGGTTTGCCTGGTGGCGCAATTTTGCCAACCTATGACCCTTTGATGGATTCAACCAAGCTACGCCACATTTTGGTTCGCCACGAGCAGGGTGCGGGTCACGCTGCTGAAGGTTATGCATCGGCTTCGGGCCGTTTGGGCGTTTGCATTGCAACCTCAGGCCCTGGTGCCACCAACCTGGTTACTGCCATTGCAGATGCGCACATGGATAGCGTGCCTTTGCTTGCCATCACCGGTCAGGTCGGCAGCCACCTAATCGGCACCGACGCTTTTCAAGAGGCTGACATTGTGGGCATCACCATGCCGATCACCAAGCACAGCTTCTTGGTTACGAAGGCAGAAGACATTCCTGAGGTTTTGGCTTCGGCTTATTTGATTGCAACCACTGGCCGCCCAGGCCCAGTTTTGGTTGACATCACCAAAGACGCCCAAAACGCTAAAGTGCCTTTCATCTGGCCACCAAAAGTAGACCTGCCAGGCTACAAGCCGGTTTCTAAGCCTCACGGCAAACAGATTCAAGCTGCTGCTCAGATGATCGTTGATGCCAAGCGCCCTGTGCTTTATGTTGGTGGCGGTGTTATTCGCGCCGGCGCAAACAAAGAGCTTCTAAAGCTTGCCGAGCTAACTGGAGCACCAGTAGTCACCACGTTGATGGCTCGCGGGGCTTTTCCTGACAGCCACCACCAGAACTTGGGCATGCCAGGCATGCACGGCACTGTTCCTGCTGTTACAGCGTTGCAAAAGTCAGACCTGCTTATCACTTTGGGTGCACGTTTTGATGACCGCGTCACCGGCGAAGTTAAGAGCTTCGCAACCGGCGCAAAAGTTATTCACGTTGACATCGACCCTGCCGAAATCGGCAAGATTCGATTCGCCGACGTTCCAATCGTTGGCGATGCCAAAGAGGTAATCAGCGAGCTAAACGACGAACTAACAGCGATGCTCGGCGGCACCAAGCCAGACACTACCGAGTGGTGGAGCTTTATTGACGGGCTGCTTGAGCGGTATCCGTTGGGTTATTTGCCAGCATCAGATGGCAAGTTGACCCCTCAGCACGTGATTGAACGCATCGGTGAAATCAGCGGCCCAGAAGCCATTTATGCAGCCGGCGTTGGTCAACACCAAATGTGGTCAGCTCAGTTCATCAAATACGAGCGTCCAAACTCGTGGCTCAACTCTGGCGGCGCCGGCACCATGGGTTATGCAGTGCCAGCCGCTATGGGCGCCAAAGTTGGTCAGCCAGACCGCTTGGTTTGGGCAATCGACGGCGACGGTTGTTTTCAGATGACCAACCAAGAGTTGGCTACCTGCGCACTAAACGATATTCCGATCAAGGTCGCAATCATCAACAACTCATCGTTGGGCATGGTTCGCCAGTGGCAAACGCTGTTCTATAACGAGCGCTACTCAAACACCGACCTCAACACCGGCACCGACACCGTCATGATTCCTGACTTTGTCAAACTTGCCGAAGCCTACGGTTGCCTTGGCATTCGCGTTGAAAAAGAAGAAGAAATCGACGCAGCCATCAAGCTTGCAATCGAAACCAACGACCGCCCAGTGGTCATTGACTTTATTGTGAGCCGAGACGCAATGGTTTGGCCAATGGTCACAGCCGGCGTTTCAAACGACGAAGTTCAATATGCGCGCGATGCCGCGCCTGTCTGGGATGGCGAGGAGTAAAAATGTCAAAACACGTTCTTTCGCTATTGGTTGAAGACAAGCCGGGTTTGCTAACCCGTGTTGCCAGCCTTTTTGCTCGCCGCGGCTTCAACATTGAGTCGCTCGCTGTGGGCACCTCAGAAATCGTTGGCCTTTCGCGCATCACCGTTGTGGTCAGTGTTGAAGGTGCGCCGCTCGAGCAGGTCACCAAGCAGCTCAACAAACTCATCAACGTAATCAAAGTTGTTGAGCTTGAACCAGACCAAGCCGTTCAGCGCGACCACATGCTGATCAAAGTAAAAACTGATGCAACCACTCGTTCTCAAGTGCTCGAAGCGGTAACCTTGTTTAGAGCCCGAGTAATCGACGTTGTCGCAGACGCCGTGATTATCGAAGTGACCGGTGACACCGCAAAGTGCGCCGCACTAATCAAGGTTCTTGAACCTTTCGGCATCAAAGAACTAGTTCAATCAGGTGTTTTGGCAATGAGTCGCGGCTCAAAGTCAATGACCGAAAAAGTTCTCAAATAAGCTTCACGGTTGGCCGCCTAGCGGGCATCCGCGTTAAATAACCCAACAAACTTTTAGCAACCAATAAACAAGGAGAAATCATGGCTGAAATCTTTTATGACAAAGATGCCGACCTATCAATCATTCAGGGCCGCAAAGTAGCCGTAATCGGTTATGGCTCACAGGGCCACGCGCACTCACTGAACCTAAAAGACTCAGGTGTTGACGTAGTCGTAGGCCTTCAGCCTGGCTCAAAGAGCAAAGCAACCGCTGAAGAGCAGGGTCTAAAAGTTCTAACCCCAAGCGAAGCTGCCGAATGGGCAGACGTAATCATGATCTTGACACCAGACCCAGCACAGCGTCACCTTTATGTCAACGACATTGAGAAGCACCTAACCGCTGGCAAGGCTCTTGTCTTTGGTCACGGTTTCTCAGTGCGCTACGGCTACATCAAGCCGCCAGCAGACGTTGACGTGTTCTTGGTTGCTCCAAAGGGCCCTGGCCACTTGGTTCGCCGCGAATACTTGGCTGGCAAGGGTGTTCCAAACCTTATCGCCATCGAGCAAGATGCCTCAGGCAACGCTTTTGACCTAGCACTTAGCTACTCAAAGGCAATCGGCGGCACCCGCGCCGGCACGATCAAGACCACCTTCACCGAAGAGACCGAAACCGACCTATTCGGCGAGCAGGCTGTTCTTTGTGGTGGCGCTTCACAGCTCATTCAGTACGGTTTCGAAACTCTAACCGAAGCTGGCTACCAGCCAGAGGTTGCCTACTTTGAGGTTCTTCACGAGCTAAAGCTAATCGTTGACCTTATGTATGAAGGTGGCATCGCTAAGCAGCGTTGGTCAGTTTCAACCACTGCTGAATACGGCGACTACATCTCAGGCCCACGCGTTATTGGCCCAGACGTTAAAGAGCGCATGCGCGATGTTCTAACCGACATTCAAGATGGCACCTTTGCACGTCGCTTCATTGCTGACCAAGACGCAGGCGCACCAGAGTTCAACGCTCTTCGCGCTAAGGGCGAGGCTCACCCAATCGAAGCTGTTGGCCGCGAACTTCGCAAGCTATTCAGCTGGTTGCGCACCGCAGACACCGAGAAAGACTACGTCGAAGGTTCAACCGGTCGCTAGTCGATCGGCCTAACGGCAAAGTTTCAAACTGCAAAACCCCGCCACTTTTGTGGCGGGGTTTTTGCTTTAACGCACTGGGTTAGTTGCGCGCGAAGATCTTCTCGACCAAGCCAGAGCTAAACGAGCGCTGGTTCACTTGAGTGAAATGGCTGAGTGTTGCCGCGATTGGGTCGGCGCCACTGGCTTCGGGTTTTGGCGAGTTGGCGGGTGCATCTGTTTCGCTGGTTAGCTCAAAGAGTGGCACGCCGCCGCCGAGCACGTCGGGGGTGACGAACAGACGCACCACATCGAGCAGGTTGGCTGCGAGCATTTGTTTGACCACTGATGCGCCGCCAAAAACGAACACCAATGAGTTTGCATCGCCTGTGATGTCGGTGATTTTGCCGTGAACACTGGAAGCAATTTGTTTTATGTCGCCACCCAAAAAGTGGATGTTCGGATCAGTCACACCGTCGAAGCGATGCGGGTTTGAGGTGAGCACAAAGGTTGGCAGCATGCGTGGCTCGTTGCCGATTGCCTGCAGCTCAAAGTCAAAGGTTTCGGCGCCCATCAGTACTGCCGAGCAACTCGACATCAGTTCGAAAAACCCATAGTCATCGCCACCAGTGAGGTATTTCTCGGCCCAAGCCATGTCGCCCTCGGGGCCAGCTATGTAGCCATCGCTGCTCACAGCCGCATAAAAGATGAACTCGGTCACTGGTTAAGCCTAAAGCGATAGGTTGAGCTCGACGAGCGGTCTTGACTTGATGTCGCGAACAAAGTCGCTTTCGGCGCGGCTCCACTCAAGAGCTGAGGCAAACTGCACGTTGATTTCGCGACCGAGGATGTCTTCGGCTTTGGCTGCGGCTCGCGATGCTTCGATGCGGCTGACCTGGCCGATTAGCAGCAGGTCAACTTCGCGCGGTTCGGGGCCAATCTGGCGAGAGAGTCGGGCTGCCCATGAGCCAAACAGAAATGCGTGGTCAATGCCGTCGAGGTGGGCGAGGGCTGCTGGCAGAACCGCGGCCGGGCCATAGCTAAAGCTCACGATTTGGCTGATGGCATCGAACAGCAGGTGTTCGCGGTTGGCTTGAATCAGGCGGGCGCGGCCAAAGGTTTTTTGAATCACAACTTGTGCGTCGAGCAGGCGATCGACCTCGCGCATCGCGGTTGGCAGGCTGGTGCTGGCAAACTCAGCGAGCTGGGTGATGGTGAACAGCTCTTCGGGGTTCATAAAAAGGTCGGCCAAAATTAGGCCTTGAGTGTCACTTTTTAGCAGTGGCGAGAGCCCAGCAGCTTTGACTTTCATAAAACTAATACTAACTAACATTTATTGAAACTTGAATAGCAGATTTTGTCGATTTTGATTCATAAAATGGATGAAGTTGTGCAAACCGAAACGGTCAAGCGCAAAAAGTTTTCAATCTAATGGAGGCCCCACATGAGCAAGCCAATCGTTCTAATCGCCGAAGAGCTATCGCCAGCAACAGTCGAAGCCCTCGGCCCAGACTTTGAAGTTCGCAACGTTGACGGCACCGACCGCGCCGCCCTGCTAGCCGAGCTAGCCACCGCCGACGCCATCTTGGTGCGCTCAGCAACCCAGGTTGACGCCGAAGCAATCGCGGCTGCGCCAAAGCTCAAGGTTGTGGCTCGCGCGGGCGTTGGTCTTGACAACGTTGACATCAAGGCAGCCACCGCTGCAGGTGTGATGGTCGTAAACGCCCCAACCTCAAACATCATCTCGGCAGCCGAGTTGGCTATCGGTCAGCTCTTCGCTTTGGCCCGCTTCATTCCAGATGCCAACGCCAGCCTCAAGGCAGGGGAGTGGAAGCGCAGCAAATTCACCGGAGTTGAGTTCTTTGAAAAGACCATCGGCATCGTCGGTCTTGGCCGCATCGGTGCACTCGTTGCCCAGCGCCTCGCCGGTTTTGGTGTTGAACTAATCGGATACGACCCATACATCACACCGGCTCGCGCCGAGCAGATTGGCGTGCGCCTAGCCACGCTCGAAGAAGTTATGCAGCAGTCAGACTTCATCACCATTCACATTCCAAAGAC
>CAIYTL010000054.1 GCA_903929105.1 uncultured Micrococcales bacterium
CGTCGCCTGAGCCCTGAACAGTCTTGGTGTCGGTGTTGCCTTCAAACTCGCGAAAGACCTGACCGTAAGTTTTGCCGGCAACGTTGGTTAGAACGTTGAGGCGACCACGGTGGGCCATTCCGATTGCAACCTCATTTAGGTTGGCGTTGGCAGATGCCTGCAAAAGCTGGTCGAGTGCAGCAATCGCTGATTCGCCGCCTTCAAGACTGAAACGCTTTTGACCGACAAACTTGGTTTGCAAAAAAGTTTCAAAAGCTTCGGCCTCGTTGAGCTTGCCCAAAATGCGCAACTGCTCTTCGCGAGTTGGCTTGCTGTATGGGTGCTCTAGTTGGTCTTGGAACCATTTGCGCTGCTCTGGATCTTGAATGTGCATATATTCAATGCCCACAGTGCGGCAGTAGGTGTCACGAAGAATCTTTAGAGTGTCGCGCAGCAAAGCCTTAGGCTTGCCACCGAATCCGCCGGTCTTGAAGGTGCGGTCTAGATCCCACAGGCTCAAACCGTGAGTTAGAACGTCGAGGTCTGGGTGTGAACGCATCTTGTATTCAAGCGGATCAATGTCTGCCATCAGGTGGCCACGAACTCGATAAGCGTTGATCAGCTCTTGAATGCGGGCAACCTTGTTGCGCTCGTCGAGGTCATCGCTTTCGATGTCGCTGACCCAACGAATTGGCTCATAAGGCACGCGAAGGTCTCTAAAGATTTGGTCATAGAAACCACGCTCGCCGAGCAACAGCTCGTGAACCTTTTTTAGAAACTCGCCTGAGCCAGCGCCTTGAATAACGCGGTGGTCGTAGGTTGAGGTGAGGGTAACAATTTTGCCAACGCCCATTTTGGCGAGCTGCTGCTCTGACATGCCTTGGAACTCGGCAGGGTATTCAAGAGCACCAGCGCCAATGATTGAACCTTGACCCTTGCTCAAACGTGGCACTGAGTGAACCGTGCCAATGCCACCAGGGTTAGTTAGCGAAATAGTTGTGCCCGCATAGTCGTCGGCAGTTAGCTTGTTGTCGCGACCGCGCTTAACTACGTCTTCATAGGCAACTAGAAACTCGGCAAAGTTCAGGCGTTCGGCACGTTTGATGCTAGGCACTACTAGTGCGCGAGTGCCGTCGGGGCGAGGCAGGTCAATTGCCAGACCAAAGTTGACGTGCGCTGGCTGAACCGATGTCGGCTTGTCGTCAATGATGTCGTAATAAACGTTTTGGCTCGGAAACTCTTTGATCGCCTGAATAATCGCGTATCCGATGATGTGTGTGAACGACACCTTGCCGCCTCGGGTGCGGCCCAGGTGGCTATTGATCACGATGCGGTTGTCGATAAGTAGTTTTGCTGGAATCGCACGAACGCTGGTTGCGGTTGGAATCGTAAGCGAGACATCCATGTTGGTGGCAATGGCTTTAGCCATGCCCTTTAGAACTGTGAACTCATCTTTAGCTTCAGCGTCGTCAGCAACGACTTCAACTGAGCTGGTAACAGGGGCCTGAGCCGGAATCGGCTGTGGCTTTGGCTCGACACGAGTTGTGCGGGCAACCAGTGGGGCGGTTTCGCCAGGCTGAGTGACTGGAGCTACGTTTAGCGGCGCAGGGGTTGGTGCTGGTGCGGGTGCGGCGGCGGGCGCTGGCGCCTGTGC
>CAIYTL010000055.1 GCA_903929105.1 uncultured Micrococcales bacterium
ACCGGGCTGCCAACGGGATCCCTTGGATAGGAACCGGCTGGCCAGTTATTTTGCACCCAGTAAATGGGCCCGAACTGCGGATGCTCCCACGCGTCATGAACGCTTTGTTGATGGCCACCGTTACTGTCCCAGTAGCCCATCACGCACGCATCGGAGCCGGAACCCTGAACGCTGGCGTTGCCGATGAATCGACTGCACGCGAACGTTACCGGATAGCCGTTGAGAATCGACGCCTTGATGTCCGCCACCGAATTCAGCGGTGCCGCCGTTCCCAGCGGATAGGATCGCGCCGCCTGTTCCCACTGGTCGCTGATCGCGTTGCCGTCGCTCCACTGCATTTCAAGCGACTCGGACAACACCAACCCGTCATTGTTCGTGTACTGCGGCAACCCCGAGAGATTGGCCGGCAGCACCCCGTTTTTCACCACGGACTGCGCGAACGTTGAGCCGAGCGATCCTTCGCCCTGGCCACGGAATCCAGCAAGAGCCCGACTCTCGCCGTAGTTGAACGCCCACCAAGGCAGAATCGCTTTCGTGGGATTTGTGGCCAGCAGTCGCTGAACAGCAATCAGCGAAAAGAGTGCTTGGCCACCACCGGCGCCTACGCAAGATCCGGTAAGTTGGTGAAACCGTGGAAAGACGAAACCAACATCGGCTACCACTTCCGGCGCTTTCCATGCGTCGGTGAGGCGAACCTTTTGCCCCGTGGCAAGCGTCGGTACGGTTCCGGCAATGGCGAATTTCGGCATGGACGCCATCGCAGCGACATGAGCGGATTCCTGCTCGCTGGTGCGCTCGGAAGGCGGAATCCATTTTCAATCAGATTATGCTTTCTGGCCCGGTCGCCGTGATACATCCCGTTGAGCTGGGGAATGGTGACATGCGATTCATCAATAACCATCAAAAAGTCTTCGGGAAAATAGTCGAGCAAACAGCTAGGCGCTGTGCCTGGCTCGCGCCCGTCGATGTAGCTTGAATAGTTTTCGATTCCCGAACAAAACCCCAATTCGCGAATCATTTCAAGGTCAAAAGTCGTTCGCATTTTTAGGCGCTGCGCTTCGAGCAGTTTGCCCTGCAACTCGAGCTCTTTAACGCGAGAAACCATTTCGGCTTCGATTTCTTCCATGGCAATACCCATGCGCTCGGGGGTGGCCACGTAATAGCTTGCCGGAAAAATCGCAATGGCTTTCTCGCGCGAAACAATGTCACCGGTCAGCGGGTGAAGCGTGTAAATCGCTTCGATTTCGTCGCCGAACATTTCGATGCGAACCGCTAGTTCGTCATAGACCGGAATGATTTCGATGGTGTCACCTTTGACGCGAAAGTTTCCTCGTGAAAAATCAACGTCGTTGCGTTTGTATTGCATCGAAACAAACTTGCGAATCAAATCGTCGCGATCAACTTTGTCGCCCTCTTGAATCGCAACACTCTGCTCGAGGTATTCCTTGGGCGCACCTAGGCCATAGATGCACGAAACCGTTGACACCACAATCACGTCGCGTCGGCTCAACAGGCTCATTGTGGCTTTGTAGCGCAGCCGCTCAACTTCAGAGTTGATGGACGAGTCTTTTTCGATGAAAGTATCGGTCTGTGGCACATATGCTTCTGGCTGGTAATAGTCGTAGTAGCTTACGAAATATTCCACGGCGTTGTTGGGCAGCAGCGAGCGAAACTCTTGCACCAGCTGCGCAGCCAATGTCTTGTTATGCGCCAGAACCAAAGTGGGGCGCTGCAACGCCTCAACGAGCCATGCGGTAGTCGCTGACTTGCCGGTTCCGGTGGCACCGAGCAAAACCACGTCGGTTTCGCCGTTGTTAATTCTTTTGGCTAGCTCAGCGATCGCAGTTGGCTGGTCGCCCGAAGGCTTGTATTCACTGACTACTTCAAACGGAGCGAACGCGCGCGTGGCCTCCACTAGTTGCCAGCTTTCTGCTTGGCGGCTGCTAGTTGCTCAATTTTGAACCAAAGTTTGCCGCTGTCCTTGATTAGCAGGTCTAAAGATTGGTTAGAGCTCAAGATGGCATCGGCGGCGTTCGCACGGGCCGCAGCCGAGGCCTGTGAAGCTATGCGAGCGTTAGCCTCTTCAACAGTCATGCCTCGGTGTGCCACCATTCGCTCAATTTGTTTCTCGATTGGCGCTTCGACAGTTACCACAAAATCAAACGGCAGATCAACACCAGCTTCGACCAGCAAGGGCACGTTATAAACCACGATGCTGTTCGCTGGCGCTGCAGTGATTGCAGCTTGTGATGCGGCACGCACAAGGGGGTGAATAATTGCCTCGAGTTCGGCTCGTTTCTGGGCATTACCAAAGATTTCGGCCGCGAGGGCTTTTCGATCTAAAACGTCTTGCTCGGCAAACACTGCGTCGCCAAAGGTTGCTCGCACTGCTTTAGCGCCTGCAGTTCCTGGCGCAACTACATCTCGCGCAAGTTGGTCGGCGTCAATTTCGATTGCGCCCAAGTCAGACCAGTGGCTCGCCACGGTTGATTTACCGGCTGCTATGCCGCCGGTTAGCCCAACTAGAAACATGCATTAAGCCTAACTTCTTGCAGCCACCCTTTTAGTTGTGGCTTGCTTCAATGAGCGATGCTGAAAGCGAACATAGCTTTTTGAAAGTTAAACAAAAAGAGAGGCCAGACCAAAGTCTGACCTCTCTAGAGTTTTGTTTAGGGGTGAACCTATTCGGCGCTCTTTAGCTTGTCGCGAAGTGCAGCTAGTGACTCGTCGCCAGCTAGTGTGCCCTTCTCTTCAGCTGAGCTGTATGAAGCTGAGCTTGAGCTCGAAGCTGCGTTTGCAGCTGGGTCAGATGCGGCTGCCGAGGTGTCTGGCAAGCTTGCTGCCAACTCGTTAGCTGCTGCAACCTGGCTCTTGTGAGCCTCCCAGCGGGCGTGCGCTTCAGCATATTCAAGTTCCCACTTGGCGCGGGCTTCTTCGAAGCCGGCTTTCCACTCGTTGGTTGTCGAGTCGAAACCTTCTGGGTACTTGTAGTTGCCAGCGTCGTCAAAGTCAGAAGCCATGCCATAAAGGGCCGGGTTGAACTCGGTGCCTTCTGGGTTGACTTCTTCGTTAGCCTGCTTGAGCGATAGCGAGATGCGGCGACGGTCTAGATCGATGTCGATTACCTTGACGAATACGTCTTGGTTGACCGAAACAACCTGCTCGGCTAGTTCGATGTGCTTTGAAGAAAGCTCTGAAATGTGAACTAGACCCTCGATGCCGTCTGCAACGCGAACGAAAGCACCAAATGGAACCAACTTGGTGACCTTGCCCGGTGCGTACTGACCGATTGCGTGGGTGCGAGCGAATACCTGCCATGGGTCTTCTTGGGTTGCCTTTAGCGATAGTGAAACGCGCTCACGGTCTTGGTCAACTTCGAGAACCTCAACGGTAACTTCTTGGCCAATTTCGACAACTTCGCTGGCGTGCTCAATGTGCTTCCAGCTGAGCTCTGAAACGTGAACCAAACCGTCAACGCCACCAAGGTCAATGAATGCACCGAAGTTCACGATTGACGAAACAACACCGGTGCGAATCTGACCCTTGGCAAGGTCTGCCAAGAAGGTGCTGCGGCTAGCCGACTGGCTCTGCTCTAGAAGAGCGCGGCGTGACAGCACAACGTTGTTGCGGTTTTTGTCTAGCTCAAGAATCTTGGCTTCAACTGACTGGCCAAGGTATGGGCCTAGGTCGCGAACGCGACGAAGCTCGATTAGCGATGCTGGCAAGAAGCCACGAAGGCCGATGTCAACAATCAGACCACCCTTGACAACTTCGATGACAGTACCGGTAACAGTGCCGTCAGCTTCTTTGATCTTCTCAACGTCGCCCCAAGCGCGCTCGTACTGTGCGCGCTTCTTGCTTAGAATCAGGCGGCCTTCTTTGTCTTCTTTCTGAAGAACAAGGGCCTCAACTGCGTCGCCAACGCTAACAATCTCAGATGGGTCTGCGTCGTGGCGAATAGAAAGTTCACGCGAAGGAATAACACCTTCGGTCTTGTAACCGACGTCTAGAAGAACTTCGTCGCGGTCAATTTTTACAACAACGCCGCTGATAAGGTCGCCGTCGTTAAAGAACTTTAGAGTCGCTTCTACGGCGGCTAGAAAGTCTTCAGCAGAGCCGATGTCGTCAACAGCAATCTGCTTTTTAGTAGTGGTGGTCATATGGAGGTTTACTCGTTTTTTTCTCGGGTCGCAGCAAAGTTTTTTGCTGAAACAAATGGATTAAGGTTGCGCAAACGCGCTTTTCAATCTTACTCCGTTTAGTGAGCTGACAACAGGCTAATTAGCTTCTCTAGCAAGGTTTCTTGTGAGTCATCAGATATTTCGATAACCACCGATTCGCCGCCTCGCAAACCCAATGTCATAAGCGACAACATGCTGTCACCACGGACTTTGTCGCCGCCAGGGCGTGAAACCATCACTTTTTCGGGTGCGGTGGCGGCCAGCCGAGCAAATTCGTTGGCAGGCCTAGCGTGCAAACCATCGGGCGAGGCAATAGTTATTTGTCGACTAAGCATTAGTGACCGGCTGCATCCCAGCTTGCACCGACACCAATTTGAACTTCTAGAGGCACTGAAAGCTCAACAACGTTAGACATTTTGTCGATCACTAGCGCCTTTAGTGTCTCAAGTTCACCAGGTGCCACCTCGAAAACTAGTTCATCGTGCACCTGCAGCAGCATTTGGCTCTTGAGGTTTGCTGATTGCATAGCTTCATCGATTTTGGTCATTGCCAATTTCATGATGTCGGCCGCGGTGCCCTGAATCGGCGCATTCAAAGCGGCGCGACGCGCGTTTTCACGAATCTGAAAGATTTTGCTGTTCAAGTCATCAAACGGGCGGCGGCGACCAAAAGTAGTCACGGTGTATCCGATGGTTTTAGCCTCATCGACAACACGTGCCAAATAGGTGCGCACTCCCCCAAATCGAGCAAAATAATCGGCCATCAACTGTTTGGCTTCGCCGTTGCTCATTCTTAATTGTTTTGCCAAACCATATTCGCTCAGGCCATAGACCAAGCCGTAGCTCATAGCTTTGACTTTTGAACGCATAGCTGATGTGACCTCAGACGGAGCCACGCCAAAGATTCGCGAGCCTACGAATCGGTGCAGGTCTTCGCCGGTTTTGAACGCCTCAATAAGGCCTTCGTCAGCCGCTAGATGCGCCAAAATGCGCATTTCGATCTGCGAATAGTCTGCAGTCAAAAGTGTTTCAAAACCCTTTCCAAACACAAAGGCATCGCGAATTTCGCGCCCGCGTTCACTGCGAATCGGAATGTTTTGAAGGTTCGGGTTGTCGCTTGATAGGCGGCCAGTGCTTGTGCCGGTTTGCCCATAGTTGGTGTGAATTCGGCCATCAGGTTCAACGGCCTTCAAAAGGGTCTCAACAATTTGGCGAATCTTGCTAACTTCGCGGTGTTCAAGCAAGCGCTCTAAGAACGGATGCCCGGTTTGTTCGAACAGCGTTGTGAGTGCCTCGGCGTTTGTGCTGAAGCCGGTTTTGACGGCCTTAGTGCCCGTCATGCCGAGCTCTTCGAACAGCACAGTTTGAAGCTGCTTTGGTGAAGCGAGGTTGATCTCGTGACCGATTAGGTCATATGCTGCCTGCGCCACCGAGGCAACCTCGCCCGTAAGCCTGTCAAATAGAGCTTCGAGCTTGGCGGTGTCCACTGTTACGCCAAGGTGCTCCATGTGAGCCA
The DNA here is from genome assembly GCA_903929105.1 of uncultured Micrococcales bacterium. Classification (GTDB taxonomy): domain Bacteria; phylum Actinomycetota; class Actinomycetes; order Actinomycetales; family Microbacteriaceae; genus Rhodoluna. The sequence continues at coordinate 5,697 of CAIYTL010000055.1, forward strand.
AAGTTGCATTCGTTGGCAGGTCAACCTGGCTATAAACCCGCAGTTGATCTTGCTCTTCGACAAGCTTGTGGGTGTGCTCGGCTAGCACCAGCGCCAACCAGGCGTCGACTCCAAAAGTTTGGTTTTCTTCGGGCACAAGTTGGTTGGTGTCGGCACGAGCGACATCAATGCCTAGATGTTCGGTAACCAGGTCGTCGATGGCATAGGTGCGGCTAAGTGGATTCAACAGATAGCTCAACAGCAAAGCGTCGTAGTTCGCACCAGCCAAGTTGGCGCCTGCGCCGAGCAGCTGCCTGGTTAGGCTTTTGCCATCAAACACGGCTTTGCTCGCACTTTCGTCGGCAAGCCACGGCCCAAATTTGGAAACCAATTCTGTTGCGCTAGTTGGCAACCATGTCAAAACTTCAGTTTCGGTGGCGACCGCCACGCCAGCAAGCTCGACAGCAATAGCTAAACCGAGCGTGCCTTTTTGTGCCAAAAGAAAATTGTTCAGAGTATCGAAGTCGACAATGCTTGGCACCGGTGCGGGAGGCAAGTCGGGGGTGGACACGTTACTGCGCGAGTCGGCAGCCGTGCCAGCTATGTCGTCAACCCATGAGCCTTCTGCGGCTTGGCTTGGCGATTCGGCAGCCGACCTGTTGCCCGAGTTGGTGGTTTGGCTGCCACTAGCACCCCGCAAGCGCAAAACTCGCTCGGTGAGCGACCTAAAGTGCAACTTGGCGAACACCTCGCGCACCCTCGCCTCATCGACTGCGCCAAGTTTGAGGTCATCGAACCCAAAATCAAAGTCAAGGTCGCGAACCAGGTGGTTGAGTTGTCGGTTGCGCACAGCCAACTGCATGTGCTCGCGCAAGCTCTCGCCAACTTTGCCTTTGATTTCTTCAGCCGAATCAAAAATGGCCTGCAGTGAGCCATACTCCTGAAGCCACTTAGCCGCAGTCGTTGGTCCTACACCAGGAATGCCGGGCAAGTTGTCGCTGGTCTCGCCAACCAAAGCAGCAAGATCTGGGTAGTTTTTAGCCGCCACCGAGTATTTCTCGCGCACAGCAGCGTCATCCATGCGAGCTAAATTCAAAACACCTTTGACCGGGTAAAGAATGGTTGTCGATTCGCCAATCAGCTGAAAAGTATCGCGGTCGCCAGAAACCACAAACACGTTGTAGCCAGCTGCAGCCCCCTGGTCGGCCAGGCTCGCCAAAATGTCGTCGGCTTCATAGTTTTCGCGAGTCAGAGTAAAGATATTCATGGCCGTTAGGGCCTCGCGCAGCAATTCTGTTTGACCGTTGAACTCTGGCGGAGTCTCGCCGCGGGTGCCCTTGTATTCGGGATACACCTCGGTGCGAAACGAACTGCGTGACAGGTCGAAAGCAACAGCTAAGTGTGTCGGTTTCTCGGCTGACAAAATGTTGAGCAGCATCGAAATGAACCCGTGCACCGCATTGGTGTGCTGACCATCGGGTGTGCGAAAGCTGTCAGGGCTTAGCGCATAAAAGGCACGAAACGCCAGCGAGTGACCGTCAATCAACAGCAGAGTAGGCTTGGCGTTAGAGTTCATGAAACTAGCCTAACTGGCTGATTAGACAAACTTGTGAGGCAGAATGACACCGCCAGAAATTATCGCCAGCGAAGAAGCAAAACGCCTTCTTGCGCTGAGGGGCTTGGGTGCTATGGCAGACAAAATGGGCATCGAACTTATTGAGTTGAGTGCCGAACGCGCAGTTGCCACCATGCCGGTTTTGGGCAACACACAACCTCTAGGGTTAGTGCACGGCGGAGCCTACGTTGTGCTAGCTGAGACTCTGGGCAGTTTTGCGGCGAACGTGGCCGCAGGCGAGGGTCGTTTTGCGGTCGGCATCGAAATCAATGCTTCTCACAGTCGCTCTGCTGCCGAAGGCACCGTTACCGGCGTGTGCACTGCGATTAGTTTGGGTCGAACTCTGACCACGCACGAAATCGCTGTCAGCGATGAAAAAGGCCGCAGACTTTCAACTGTGCGCATTACTAATCTGCTGCGCGACGCAAACTAAGGGTGCTCCCCCAAGCGATTAGCGCTATTTTTATTCGGATGCCGGTTCTGCCGGCACAGCGTCAGGCTTCGCACTCAACTGCTCGATGATGGTCTTAGCGACCTCTTGCATCGTCAGGCGGCGATCCATTGAGGCCTTTTGAATCCAGCGAAAAGCCTCAGGTTCTGTCAGGTTCATTTTTTCGTTTAGCAGGCCTTTGGCTCGATCAACCAGTTTTCGGGTTTCGAAACGCTCGTTCAGGTCGCTGATCTCGTGCTCGAGTGCCACCAGCTGTGAGTGGCGGCTAAGAGCAATCTCGATTGCAGGCAGTAAATCGCTAGGGCTAAAAGGCTTGACCACATAGGCCATAGCGCCTGCGGCATTTGCCCGGTCAACTAACTCTTTTTGGCTAAAGGCGGTTAGCAGAACAACTGGAATCTTCAGAGCCATCATCTGCTCGGCAGCAGTGATGCCATCCATGTTGGGCATCTTGATGTCCATCACAACCAGGTTTGGCTTGTGCTGGGTTGCTAAGGTAACGGCCTGTTCGCCATCGGCTGCTTCAGCAACAACCTCGAAACCATTCTCTTTGAGGGTCTCGACGATATCCATGCGAATCAAAGATTCGTCTTCGGCGACGATTACGCGACGCCCCGTTGCTTCTAATGCCATGCGCTCAACTTTATTAGAAAACGCTTGCAAGAAACGTGAAAATTCTTAGATATTTCACGATTGGCGCAACCAATAGTCAATCGGGTAAAGTAGTGGGGTTATCTCAAGCCCGAGTGGCGAAATGGCAGACGCGGAGCACTC
>CAIYTL010000056.1 GCA_903929105.1 uncultured Micrococcales bacterium
GGCACCCTTGCCTTCGATTACCTTGTAAGCGGCATTCTTCACATCCGTTGCTAGTTGTTCGAGCTCACCGGCTGATACCGGCGGCTGGTCGACTGGGGCGAAGTCGGCTAGCGGCACAGGACCGATGCGGCACTGCGACCAGAGCGCGAACTCGCTGTCGCCGTGTTCGCCGATGATCATGGCGTGAACGCTTGAGGTGGCGACTCCCACACGCTCGGCTAGCAACCAGCGCAAGCGCGACGAGTCGAGAACTGTGCCCGACGAGAACACGCGCGAGGTTGGCAACCCACTGAACTTGACCGCCGCGGTGGCAAGAACGTCACACGGGTTGGTGACCAAAATGAAAACAGCATGCGGTGCGAGCTTTACCAGTTTGGGCATCAACTCACGCAAAATCTCAACGTTGACGGCAGCCAAGTCAAGGCGCGACTGGCCAGGCTGTTGCTTTGCTCCAGCCGTGATGACAACGACATCGCTGTCGCGCACAACCTCAATGTCGGCTCCGCCATGCACTCGGCTGCTGCCGGTGAACTGCGTGCCGTGAGCCAAGTCAAGAACCTCAGCATCAACCTTGGCAGCGTTCGTGTCATAAAGCACAATCTCGCGGGCACTCTTGCGAATCAAAGCCGCATAAGCCAGGGATGTTCCCACAGCCCCCGCACCGATAATGGCCAACTTGCTGTTGCTGCGCTCATAACTGTTCATGTGCTCAGGCTAGCAAGAAGCCTGCCACCAGAAAACTGAGGGCAGGCTTGCTTAATTTGCGAAGCTACTTGGTGCGCTTGCGCTTTTCGCGCACACGCATGCCGATTTCGATTGGGGTGCCTTCGAAGCCGTAGGTTTCGCGCAGGCGGCGCGCGATGAAACGGCGGTAGCCTGGGTCGAGAAACCCGGTTGTGAAGAGCACGAACTTTGGTGGTCGGCTTGAGGCCTGGGTTGCGAACAAGATGCGTGGCTGCTTGCCGCCGCGCACAGGGTGCGGGGTTTGCATGGTGAGCTCTTGAATGAATGCGTTGAGCTTGCCGGTTTGAATGCGGGTGTCCCACGAGTCAAGGGCAATTTCGAGGGCTGGAACAAGCTTTTCGAGGTGACGGCCGGTCTTGGCTGAGATGTTCACACGAGGCGCCCAGTCAACGTGAGCGAGGTCTTGTTCGATCTCTTTTTCGAGCCAGCGACGGCGTTCGTCGTCGAGTTCATCCCATTTGTTAAATGCGAGCACTAGGGCACGGCCAGATTCGAGGGCCATGTCGACAATGCGAATGTCAGCCTCGCTGATCGGGTCTTTCACATCGAAGAGCACAACGGCGACCTCGGCGCGCTCAAGAGCGGCCTGGGTGCGAAGTGACGCATAAAAGTCGGCGCCCTGGGCGAGATGCAAACGACGGCGAATGCCCGCAGTGTCAACGAAACGCCAAGTGCGGCCGCCAAGCTCAACCTGCTCGTCGATCGGGTCGCGAGTTGTGCCGGCAAGCGAGTTGACGACAACGCGCTCGGCACCAACAGCTTTGTTGAGCAGTGAAGACTTGCCAACGTTAGGGCGGCCAATCAGAGCAACGCGGCGTGGGCCACCAAACTCCTGCTTGGCAACAGCCGAAATCTTAGGCAGAACCGTTATTACGTGGTCAAGAAGGTCAGCCACGCCACGACCGTGCAGCGCAGAAACAGGCAGGGGTTCGCCAAGACCCAGAGCCCAAAGGGCTGCAGCATCTGATTCACCGCGGGCGTCATCAACTTTGTTGGCGACCAAAATGGTTGGCTTGCCGCTCTTGCGAAGCAAGGAAACGACACGTTCGTCGGTGCTGGTGGCGCCAACAGTGGCGTCAACCACGAGCATTACAACATCGGCGAGGTCGATTGCGATTTCAGCTTGAAGCGCTACTGAGCGGTCAATGCCTTTTGCGTCAGGCTCCCAGCCACCAGTATCAACGAGGGTGAACTTGCGTTCGTTCCACTCGGCTTTGTAGGTCACGCGGTCGCGAGTAACACCAGGCACGTCTTCGACAACAGCCTCGCGGCGACCAAGAATGCGGTTCACAAGAGCAGACTTGCCCACGTTTGGTCGACCAACGATTGCCAAAACAGGTAGGGCTGGCAAATAGCCAGGCTCCCCCGCGGTTAGGCGGCCATCGATAACATCGAAGTCTTCGTCGAGCAGGTCATATTCTTCAAGACCAGCGCGAAGCGCACGAATGCGGTCTTCGTCGGTGGTGTCGTTGCTAAGCTCGGCGTTCAGCTCGGCAAGGCGCGCTAGCAGAGCAGGGTCGTCTTGGCCATCAATGTCGAAAGCGTCGTCGTCAAAATCTTCGGCATCGTCATAGTCGGCTTCGCCCTCGGCATTTAGCCCGCTGACATAAACGATTTCGGTTTCGAAATCAGCTTCATTGAAATCGTCAGCAGCGCCCGCTGCATCGTTTGGCTCATTTGTCTTAGCCATGTGAGGTTCCTTAGGTTTAGCTCGCCTGATTGATCAGGTCGAGCACTGTTCTAACCGTTTGGTTAAAGTCAAGTTCGGTGGTGTCAACCAGTGTGACGCCCGGTGCGGGTGTCATAAAGTCAACAACTTTTGCGTCGCTCGCGTCGCGTTGCGAAATTTGGCGCTTGAGCTTTTCAGCGGCCATTGCGTTCGAGCTGGGGTTTTGGCCTTTGGCCAGTTCAGCACCCCGACGTTCTAGTCTAACCGTTTCGCTGGCAGTAACCAAGAGGCGCTTTTGGGCATCAGGTGCCACAACGGTGGTTATGTCACGCCCTTCGATGATGATTCCGGGTTTATCGCAGTTTGCAGCCAGGTTGCGAGTTAGCTGTTTCATAAAGTCGCGAACCACTTGAATGCGCGCTACTTGACTAACAAACTCGGCTACTTCGCCGCTGCGAATGGCTTCAGTAACATCAGTTTCGCCAACTTTGACCCAAAAATTGTCGGGGTCTGTCGAGATCGAATAATCAAAAGTTGCGGCTAGCTCATCGGGTGAATTTAAGTCACGGATGCTCTCTAGCGCGTCAGCACCATTGGTTGAGGGGTCGCTGTTGAGAATCTGCCAGGCAAGCGCCCGATAGGCGGCGCCGGTGTCGAGGTAACCAAAGCCCAGCTCGCGCGCAACCTGCTTGCTGACGCTTGACTTGCCCGAGCCTGCCGGGCCGTCAACCGCGACCAAAAAAGTGCTCATGCTGCGATGCGCCATTTGCGCAGAGTTAGGTCTGCGATTAGGGCGGCTTCGGAATTTGGATTGACATAGAGCTCAACCAAACCGATTTGAGCCTCGGGTGAGTGTTCAAGTTTTAGATCTTCGAGGTTCACACCGATTTGACCAACCTCGGTGAGCAACCGAGCGAGTTCGCCGGGGCGGTCGTCGATCATCACAACCACCGTTGCATAAGTTGTTGCCGTTGCGCCGTGCTTGCCCGGAATGCGGCTTACACCAGCATTGCCAGCCTCAAGAGCACGGGTTACCTCTTGGGCTGAGCCAGGAGCCGTGATGTCTGCCAAAGCTGCAATGACTTCGTTGAGGTCAGCTGCCAAGTCTTCGAGAATCTCGGCTACGGGTTCAGCGTTAGCTTTCAAGATTTGACTCCACATGGCTGGGTCGCTCGCGGCGATTCGTGTGGTGTCGCGCAAACCTTGGCCAGCTAGTGCAAGGTCGCGGCCGTCGGCGTCTGCGAGGCGGGCTGCTAGCAGGCTCGAGACCAGCTGTGGCACGTGCGACACAAGGGCTACTGCGCGGTCGTGTTCGATCGGGGCGACGTGAACCGGGGTTGCACCAAGGTCGGTCGCTAGGGTTTCGAGCGCGGTCACAGCTGCCGCGGCAGTTTGGGCATTCGCTGATATCACCCAGGGGCGCCCGACAACCAGGTCGGCGCGGCCACTGATGGCTCCCCCGCGCTCGCGACCGGCCATTGGGTGGCCGCCAACGTAACGTGTTAGGTCGGCGCCGGTTGCTTGCAACTGCTCAAGAATCTCGGCTTTTACGCTCGCCACGTCGGTGACGAATGCGCCGGGAAATGCCGCTAGTTCACGCGCAACGATTGGCGCGGTGGTTTCTGGTGGCACGCAAACCACGATCAGGTTTGGTGTGTCGCTAGGCGTCGCTGCTCGCCCGGCGCCATATTCGAGGGCCAATGCTAGGCTCGCTGGCGATTGTGTGTCTAGAACTACGTCAACGCCCGCTTTGGTCAGCGCCAAGCCAATGCTGGTGCCGAGCAGGCCAGCGCCGACCACGCGAACGGTGCCGCGGGTCTTTGCTTCTGAAAGCTTGGCTTGAGTCGGTGCGTTGTTCATCGGTTAGCCTATTGAGCCAGGTCGAGTCGCAGGGCGGTTGCACCGCGCAAATAGATGTGTTGAATTTCGCCGCGGGTGACGTTTAGGTCGGCGTGAATCATGATGCGAATTACGCGAGGCAACGCGTGGGTTACGTTCATTTCGACGAAGCACATTAGCGGAACATCGCCAAGACCTAGCTCGCGCGCGGCGATGGCCGGAAACTCGCTGGTAATGTCAGGCGTTGCGGTGAACATGATTGAAATCAACTGGGTGTTGTCGATGTTGTTGGCGTGCAAA
>CAIYTL010000057.1 GCA_903929105.1 uncultured Micrococcales bacterium
AGTTGGTCAGCGCCGGGTCGACATAGACGTAGGTCTGTGACGGGTTCAGTGGCATTTAGCTTAGGTATTCGGCGACATTTCCGGCGGCAGAGATGTTTGCAGCGTAAAAGGCACACGGGGCGGCAAAGGCGGCGGCGTCTGTTCCAGCGGCACGAGAATGGCCCACGGACTCGTTGGCCAGGTCTTGATTACGTTCTTGGTGCCGGCTTCGTTTTGCTTGACTACCTTTTGGAAAAGGTGGTCGTCAACAAACGGGCCCTTCTTTAGACTGCGTGGCATATGTTCAGACTCCTACTAGCGCTTCTTGCCAACGGTACGACGACGAACGATCAACTTGTCGCTCGGAAGGTTTGGCTTGCGGGTGCGGCCCTCTGCCTGACCCCAAGGTGTTACTGGGTGACGACCTCCAGAGGTCTTACCTTCACCACCACCGTGTGGGTGATCAACAGGGTTCATAGCTACACCACGAACGGTTGGGCGAACGCCCTTCCAACGCATGCGGCCGGCCTTACCCCAGTTGATGTTTGACTGTTCGGCGTTGCCAACTTCACCAATCGATGCACGGCAGCGAGCGTCAACGTTGCGAATTTCGCCTGATGGCAGACGAAGCTGCGCATAGGGTCCATCTTTAGCAACAAGACGAATGCTTGCACCAGCTGAGCGGCCAAGCTTTGCACCGCCACCAGGCTTCAACTCAATGGCGTGAATCACGGTACCCACTGGGATGTTCTTTAGTGGCAGGTTGTTACCTGGCTTGATGTCGGCGGTTGGACCCTGCTCGATGCGGTCGCCCTGCTTTAGCTTGTTAGGCGCAATGATGTAGCGCTTTTCGCCATCTGCATAGTGCAGCAAAGCAATGCGAGCGGTGCGGTTCGGGTCGTACTCGATGTGAGCTACGGTCGCTGGCACACCATCTTTGTCGTGACGACGAAAGTCGATGACACGGTACTGGCGCTTGTGGCCACCACCGATGTGACGTGTCGTGATGCGACCTGAGGCGTTGCGGCCACCGGTCTTGTGCAGCGGACGAAGCAATGACTTCTCTGGTGTTGAGCGAGTGATCTCGGCAAAGTCAGATACCGATGAGCCGCGCAGACCAGGGGTCGTTGGCTTGTATTTGCGAATTCCCATTTTCTAAATTCCTCTTTGGCCTTGGGGTTAACCGACGTTGGTGAAGATGTCGATGGTGCCCGACTTCAAGGTGACGATGGCGCGCTTGGTGTCTTTGCGCTTGCCGATACCAAACTTGGTGCGGCGCACTTTGCCAACGCGGTTCAAAGTGTTAACCGAAGCAACTTCAACCTTGAAAATGTTTTCAATGGCCTGCTTGATTTCGGTCTTGTTTGAACGTGGATCAACTTCGAAGGTGTATTTACCCTGGTCGATCAAGTTGTAGCTCTTTTCAGAGACAACAGGCTTGATGATGACGTCACGAAGGTTCTTGTTTAGAGCGGTCATGATTAGGCCTCCTTGATCTCAGCTGAGCTTGCAGCGGCCTTGACCGATGCGCCCTTAGCCGGACCTGCAATGTAGGCCTCAAGTGCGGCCTGGGTGAATACAACGTCGTCGCTAACGATTACGTCATAGGCGTTGATCTGGTCAACTGGCAAAACGTGAACGGTCTGCAAGTTGCGAAGGCTCTTGTAGCTCAAGTCGTCTGAACGGTCTAGAACAACTAGAACGTTCTTGCGCTGGGTTACGGTTGCCAAGAAAGCTGCTGCAGCCTTAGTTGAAGGTGCCTCGCCTTGAGCGAATGCAGCTACAACGTGCAGACGGCCGTTGCGGGCACGGTCTGACAGTGCGCCTTTGATGGCGGCTGCAATCATCTTTTTAGGAGTGCGCTGGTCGTAGTCACGTGGCTTTGGACCGTGTGCAACCCAACCGCCGCGCATCTGAGGTGCACGTAGCGAACCTTGACGGGCGTTACCTGTTCCCTTTTGCTTGAAAGGCTTCTTACCGGTTCCTGAAACTTCACCGTGGCGCTTGGTTGACTGGGTGCCCTGACGAGCAGCAGCCAACTGAGCAACAACAACTTGGTGAATTAGTGGAACGTTTGCCTGAACATCAAACAGTTCAGCAGGAAGGTTGATTGAACCAGCCTTCTTGCCCTGAACGTCTAGAACGTCAACCTTAGTGTTTTCTGACATGGGGTTACGCTCCCTTCACTGCATTGCGAACGAATACGAGCTGACCCTTAGGGCCTGGCACGGCACCCTTTACAAGCAATAGGCCGCGCTCGGCGTCAACTGCGTGCAGGGTGAGGTTTAGTGTGGTGACGCGGTCTGAACCCATGCGACCAGCCATGCGAGTGCCCTTGAACACGCGTGATGGGGTCGATGATGCACCGATCGAACCAGGCTTGCGGTGGTTGCGGTGAGCACCGTGAGATGCACCTACACCGTGAAAGCCGTGACGCTTCATGTGACCGGCAAAGCCTTTACCCTTGCTGGTGCCAACAACGTCAACCAAAATGCCAGCTTCGAGAACCTCAACACCTAGCTCTTGGCCAACTTCGTATGAAGCTGCGTCAGCGGTGCGAATCTCTGCGATGTGGCGACGTGGGTTGACGCCGGCTTTAGCGAAGTGACCAGTGGTTGGCTGGTTTACTTTGCGTGGGTCGATTGCACCATAGGCAACCTGAATGGCGTTGTAGCCGTCGGTTTCAACGTTCTTGATCTGAGTAACAACGTTTGAGCCAGCCTCGATAACGGTAACTGGAACCAACTTGTTGTTTTCGTCCCAAACCTGAGTCATGCCCAGCTTCTTGCCGAGCAGACCCTTAACAGTCTTGTTTTCGGTAGTCATGGGTTTCCTTAGAGCTTGATCTCGATGTTGACGTCAGCAGGCAAGTCAAGACGCATCAACGAGTCAACTGCTTTAGGAGTTGGGTCGATAATGTCGATTACACGCTTGTGGGTGCGCATCTCGAAGTGCTCGCGGCTGTCTTTGTATTTGTGAGGTGAACGAATCACACAGACTACGTTCTTCTCTGTAGGCAGTGGAACTGGACCTACAACGGTGGCGCCGGCACGGGTAACCGTGTCGACAATCTTGCGCGCCGACGAATCGATGACCTCGTGGTCATACGACTTTAGTCGGATGCGGATTTTGTTAGCCGCCATATTGACTCGCTCTCATTCACACCCGGGCCTTGCGGCACGGGACGCTTTAGTAGCACTACTTGTGTTGCACCACTGTTCTTCTGTCAAAACCCAACGGAATGCCTTGCGACATGAACCCGGTGGGGTACTGCTACTCCGACCCACGCTGTCGGGCGTGTCGCGTGAGAAACCTCAAACGAAAGCCAAACAAAGATTAATCGGATAATTTTCTGTTCTTGCCGCGGCCGGCACCTGAAAACTAGAAGTCTTGCGACTCTCAGCTGGTGCAATATGCCTGCGGTGTGCGCGATTTATACCACGCAAATTTGCGAACTTGTCTATCTTGCCACACCATGGCGTGTCATTGCAAGTTGTTGCCAAAGAAATTGCTACTATTTTGCGTTTATTTTTGCTGCAAATGAAAAACCCCCGACCCGAAGGCCGAGGGTGTTTCGAAA
>CAIYTL010000058.1 GCA_903929105.1 uncultured Micrococcales bacterium
CCGCGCCGCTTTTGCCTTTGGTTACCGAAGAAATTTGGCGAGGGCTTACCGGTGGGCGTTCAGTGCACCTAACAAGTTGGCCTGACGCTTCAACCTTGCCAAGCGATGATGTCTTGGTTGCGGCTATGGACCAAGTGCGCCAAGTGAGCTCGGTGGCACTCAGCCTTCGCAAGGCATCGGGTTTGCGCGTGAGATTGCCGTTGGCGTCGCTGACAGTAGTTACCTCAGGTGCAGCCGAGTTAGAGCCTTTCGCTTCGATTATTGCCGAAGAGCTGAACGTAAAAACCGTGAACCTTGTTGAGCTTTCGCTTGATTCAGCCAGCCAGTTCGGCGTTGTCAAACGACTCACGGTCAACTCGCGCGCGGCCGGCCCTCGCCTAGGCAAAGGCGTTCAGGCTGTTATCGGCGCTGCCAAGGCTGGCGACTGGTCTGAAGTTGACGGCGTCGTTATCGCCGGTGGTGTGGCGCTCGAATCTGGTGAGTACACACTCGACCTCGTTGCGAATCTGAGTGAAGCGGCTGAGACCGAAGCAGCGAGCCAAAACCTTATCGGCATTTTGGCTGCAGGCGGCTTTTTGCTTCTCGATGGCGCAGTTACCGAAGAGCTCGCTGGCGAAGGTTTGGTTCGCGATGTTATTCGAGCAGTTCAAAATGCCCGAAAAGAGGCAGACCTCGACGTTAGTGACCGCATCGCACTTAAGCTTTCGGCAGACGATTCGGTTCTGCAGTGGGTTCAAGTGCACGCCGAGCTTTTGAAGTCTGAAACCCTAGTAACCACTCTTGAATTGTTCGCCCTCGACGCGTCCGCTGCGGGGCAACCTGTTGCTGTCGGCGAATCACAACAGGTTTACATCGAGGTGCACAAGGCATGAGTCAAGAAAACGACGATCGGCACTGGGCCATTCAGGCTGCCGAAGTAGAGCAGCGAATGCTGGCTCGAATTCCTGAAAACAAGATTCGGCAGCGACTCGACCCAACACGTCGAGCAGTTGAGCTTTTGGGCGACCCGCAGTTTGCCTACCGAGTGATTCACATCACAGGCACCAACGGAAAAACCAGCACCGCGAGGTTCATCGAGCGCATTTTGCGCGAACACGGGTTGCGCACAGGTCGTTTCTTAAGCCCACACCTGATCAAAACTAATGAACGCATGGCCATCGATGGCGAATCAATTAGTGATGAACGTCTTGTAACAATCTGGAACGAGATTGAACCGATTTTGCAGTTGGTTGATGCTGAACTTGAAGCTGAGGGCGAAACCGCTTTGACCTACTTTGAGGCGCTTGCCGTCTTGGGTTTCGCAATTTTTGCCGACGCTCCGGTTGACGTTTTGGTGTTAGAGGTTGGCATTGGCGGCGAGTGGGACAGCACAAACGTTGCTAACGGCGATGTTGCGGTATTCGCACCGATTTCACTAGATCACGTTGATCGCCTCGGCAACACACTGACCGAGATTGCCAAAACCAAAAGCGGAATCATCAAGCCTGGCGCCTTCGTGGTTAGCGCCGCACAGCCTGAAGAAGCTGCTGCCGTTCTCGCTGCAAAAGCCGATTCGGTGGCTGAAGCTTTCAAGCCATATGGTGACGGATGGCACCTAATCGACAGCGAAGCTGTGGCCGGTGGCACAAAGTTCTCGGTGCAGGGCCTGGCCGGCGTTTATCACGATCTGTTTTTGCCAGTTCACGGCAGCTATCAGGCCGAGAACGCTGCCCTAGCTTTGGTAGCAGCTGAAGCCTTTTTAGGTGGTGGCGACCAGCGCATCATGGATGACATCGTGCGCGCCGCGTTTGCAGATGTCGCTTCGCCAGGCCGTTTGCAGGTCATTAGCAAAGATCCGCTTATTGTTCTTGACGCCGCTCATAACGAGGGCGGCGCGCTGTCTTTGGCAACCTCGATTCGCGAGACTTTCAATTCACCATATGTAGTTGGTGTGGTGTCGATTTTGGCTGAAAAAGACTCAGCCGCTGTGCTTCGAGAGCTTGAACCTGTCACCAGCGAAATCATCATCACCGCATCTTCGTCACCACGTGCGATTCCGATAGCTGAGCTGGAGCAAACGGCGATTGGCATTTTTGGTGCCGACCGAGTCAGAACATCGGCGAATGCTTGGTATGCACTTGAACTTGCCAAAGAAATTCTGCCCAAGAACGGTAATAGCATGATTGTTGTGACCGGTTCAATCACTTTGGTTGGCGACATTTTGAAGCAGTTGCAAAGAGAAGAGGGCTCAGATGACTGAGAACCAAAACGACGACTTGATAGCGACCCAAGCCAGCACTGCTAAGCGCAAAGTTTCGACTCAGCGCACTCTTGGCTCTATGGCCTTGGCTTTTGAGGCGTTCGTGATTTTCTTTGCGACTCTTGTGGCTTTTGGCCTCAAACTCGCACCACCCGCATTGGTTTGGGGCTTTGGTCTAGGAATGTCGGTTTTTGCCATTTTGCTGCCTGCGATACTAGGCAAACGAGGTGGCTACCAACTTGGATGGGCCCTTCAGGCTCTCGCCTTAGGGCTATCAATTGGCTTGGCGATTGCTAACCCTGCCGGCTGGGTTTGCATCATCATTTCAGTTATTTTTGTTGGACTCTGGGGCTGGGCAATGGTCGCCGGCTTCACTATTGACAAAGCCCGCGCCGCCTTTGAAAAACAGCAAAACATTCACTAACAAAAACTCGCAAGGAGCCAAAATGAGTAACCGCACTCTAGTACTAATCAAGCCAGATGGTGTTGAACGCAACCTCATTGGTGAAATCATCGGCCGTTGCGAGGCCAAAGGC
>CAIYTL010000059.1 GCA_903929105.1 uncultured Micrococcales bacterium
CATGAAGTTACCCACCCACATTGAAGCGATCAAACCCCAAAAGAGTTCTGGGTTGCTCGTCATCACTTGTGGACCAGGCTGCACGTTGTGAATTGTCATCGCACCGACCATCAATGCCATCACAGCATTTGGAGGGATCCCCAATGTGAGCAAGGGAATGAAGGATGTTTGCGCACCAGCGTTGTTGGCAGACTCAGGAGCCGCAACACCGCGAATGTTACCTTGGCCAAATGGCACTTCACCAGGACGCAATTTCGTTTTCTTCTCAACCGTGTAAGCAGCAAAGGCGGCCAACAAAGCACCACCGCCAGGCAACACACCAAGAATTGAACCCAAAGCAGTGCCTCTGAGCACAGCAGGAATCATGTTCCTGAAGTCTTCGGCCGTTGGAAACAAGCCTGTCACACCTGAAGTGAACACTTCGCGCTCATCTTCTGGCAAGGACAAGTTGGCAATGATCTCGCCATAACCAAACACACCCATCGCGATCACGACGAAACCAACGCCGTCGGTCAACTCTGGAATGTCAAAGCTAAAGCGAGCAACACCTGAGTTCACGTCGGTACCAATCAAGCCCATCAAGAGACCCAAGATGATCATGGCAATCGCCTTGATCAGGGATCCTGAAGCCAAGACCACAGCACCAATCAAACCCAAGACCATCAAGGAGAAGTATTCAGCAGGGCCGAATTTAAAGGCCAACTCAGTGAGGGGGGGTGCGAATGCCGCCAAAATCAAAGTGCCCACGCATCCTGCGAAGAACGAGCCCAAGCCAGCAGCAGCAAGCGCTGGACCGGCACGACCGCGTCTGGCCATTTGGTAGCCGTCAATGGTGGTCACCACCGATGAAGCCTCACCAGGCAAGTTCACAAGAATAGCAGTGGTTGAACCACCGTACTGTGCACCGTAGTAAATACCAGCCAACATGATCAACGCGGCCACGGGTGGCAGCGCATATGTAGCAGGCAACAACATCGCAATGGTTGCAACGGGACCCACGCCTGGCAAAACACCAATCAATGTACCCAACAAACAACCAACAAAGCAGTAAACCAAATTAAGAGGAGTTACAGCGACACCAAAACCTAGTGCAAGGTTTGAAAATAAATCCATTCTTTCCTACTCCTCAACCAGTAATGTAGACAGGCCACACGGGCATTTGCAACTTGAGCAACATAATGAATGCCAAGTAACAAATGACAGATAAAACAGTACCCAAAATCAATACTTCGCGAAGTATGAATTTGTCACCTGCTTTACTGGCAATGACGGTCAACGTAAAAATCGAAGCGATCATGCCTGATGAAGGCAAGCCAATGCTAGGCAAACCCACAAGCATCACGCCAAACGAAATGTTCGCGCCCAAAACATAAAGAATTGGTTTCCATGCAAAAGAACCCACTGGGTCATGGTCAGGTCTTTCAACAACGAGTGAGAAAAACAAGACAAATGCACCAAGGATTGCCAACAAAATGCCCAAGAGCAAAGGGAAATAGCCAGGACCCATCCTCGCGGCGGTACCAACTGAATAAGAGGTAGCACCGAGTGCGAACCCTCCACCAACAACCAGGAACATAAGTCCTGAGAAAAAGTCTTTCTGACTCTTAATATTCACAAAAATTCTCCTAGACAAATCTTACGGATGG
>CAIYTL010000060.1 GCA_903929105.1 uncultured Micrococcales bacterium
ATAGCCACAGCTTTTGAAGCTCTGGAGCGTTTGCCTTGTGCCAACGACACGATGCCTTCGTCGCCAGCAACAAAAACGCGAGCGCCTGGTCGTTTCATTAGTTCGTCAGCCAGCGTTTTTTCAAGGTCGCGAACGCGCTTCTTGAGTTCAGCGTTTTGGTTTTCTAGTTCAAGAATTCGACGGATGCCCTCAAGGCTCACACCCTCTGACGAAAGCTGTGCGATTGTGCGCAACTGCGCAATGTTGCGCATGGTGTATCGACGTGATTGACCTGAGGTGCGGCTCGGGCTGACCAAACCCATGCGGTCGTATTGCCGCAGGGTTTGGGGGTGCATGATTGCCAGTTCGGCCGCGACTGAAATCACAAACATTGGTGTGTTTTCGTCGAACTCCTGCATCACAGCAAACCAGCCCTAAGCAACAGGTCGGCTCTTGGGTCTTCGTCGCTGAGCTCGGCTGCAAATGACGTTAGCAGTTCAACGGCTTTTGCATTAACGTGTGTGGGCACAGCGATTTCGACAGTGGCCAACAGGTCGCCGGTGCCTTTGCTGGTTTCAACGCCTCTGCCTTTGACTCGCAGAACTCGACCGTTTGGTGTGCCCGGCGCGACTTTTAGTTTTACCGGTTCGCCGCCGAGGGTAGGCACTTGAATCGTTGCGCCTACGACCGCTTCTGCAAATGCAACTGGAACAGTGACTCGAAGGTTGAGTCCATCGCGCGTGAATACCGGGTGGGATTTTACGTTCACGGTGACTAATAGGTCACCTGCTGGGCCGCCGTTCGGCGACGGGTAACCTTTGCCGCGCACTTTGACTTTTGAACCGTCGTTTATGCCCGCAGGAATTTTCACGCTCAACGGTTCTTCGCCTTCGAGGCGCAACTTTTCAGTTGTTCCTTTGATCGAGTCGATGAAGTTGATTGTGATCGAGACGCTTTTGTCTTGGCCTGGTTGCGGGCCAAAACCTCGACCGCCGAAGCCGCCGCCGAATGGGCTGCCGCCGCCGAAGCCGCCGCCAAAAATGTTGCTAAACACGTCTTCGAATCCGCCAGCATTTTGACCTGGGCCACCGGCACCTTGCGTGAACCTAGCTCCACCGCCCATAGCGCGAACCGCATCGTATTCTTTGCGTTGTTCGGCGTCACTTAAAACTGAATAGGCTTCGCTGATTTCTTTGAAGCGTGCTTCGGCTTTGGCATCGCCTGGGTTTGAATCTGGGTGAAATTGGCGTGCAAGTTTGCGATAGACCTTTTTAAGCTCAGCTTCGCTAACGTCTTTAGCTACGCCCAGAATTTTGTAGAAGTCTTTGTCGAACCAGTCTTGACTTGCCATTTGAGATTACCCTTCGGCAGGAATAAAAACTGCCACCTTGGCTGGACGAATAACTCGATCGCCAAGCGTGAAACCCTGTTCGATTACATCGCCAACGGTGTTTTCGGTGACTTCTGGGTTGGGCAGCTGAACGAGCGCGTCGTGCAGCTCTGGGTTGAACTTTTCACCTTTTTCGCCGAACGCCTTTAACCCGAACTTATCGCCGGCTGCGCGAATCTTGGTGGCTACCGCAGCGAACGGCGAGCCTTCTAGATCGCCATGTGCTTCGGCCCTGGTGAGGTCATCGAGTGCTGGCAAGAATGCTCGCAGAACTTCGGCGATTGCAGCGTTGCGTGCTAAATCGCGGTCGCGTTCCACCCGGTTTTTGTAGTTCACAAACTCGGCTTGCAGGCGTTGAAGATCACCGAGCAACTCGGCCTCTTTGCTGATTGCTGCGTTGAGGTCGGCTAGCTCTTGGTCAAGCTCATCGAGTGGTGCTTGAGCAGCACCTGAGTCTTGCGACTCAGGTGCTGCCTCGGCTGCAGTTTCGGCAGCTGAATTCTGTGCGTCGAAGTCTTCGGCCATTACTTGGTTTCTTCTTCGTCAACAACTTCAGCGTCAACTACGTCTTCGCCGTTAGCCTCGGCGCCAGCTTCGCCTTCGGCTGGGGTTGCCGCATAAATTGCTTCGCCCAGTTTTTGCTGCGACTCAACTAGCGTGTCGTAGGCAGTTTTGACTGCATCGTTGTCTTCGCCGGCGAGCGCAGTCTTTAGAGCGTCAACGTCGGCCTGAACCGAAGTCTTGACGTCTTCAGGCAGCTTCTCGTCGTTCTCTTTGATTAGCTTTTCGATGCCATAAACCAACTGCTCTGCGCTGTTGCGAGTTTCTTGTTCTTCTCGACGCTTTTTGTCTTCGGCTGCGTGCTCTTCGGCTTCGCGAACCATGCGTTCGATATCTTCTTTTGGCAAGCTGCCGCCACCGGTGATGGTAACTGACTGCTCTTTGCCGGTGCCTTTGTCTTTTGCCGAAACGTGCACGATGCCGTTTGCGTCAATGTCGAAGGTGACCTCAACCTGTGGCACACCGCGCGGTGCTGGTGCGATTCCGGTTAGCTCGAAGTTGCCGAGTGACTTGTTGTCGCGGGTGAACTCGCGCTCGCCCTGATAAACCTGAATCGAAACCGAAGGCTGGTTGTCAGCTGCGGTCGAGAAGGTTTCGCTTCGCTTGGTCGGAATCGCGGTGTTGCGTTCGATCAGCTTGGTCATGATTCCACCAACGGTTTCGATACCCAGCGATAGCGGGGTTACGTCGATTAGCAGAACGTCTTTGCGCTCACCTTTTAGAACACCGGCCTGAAGCGATGCACCCACGGCAACAACCTCGTCAGGGTTTACGCCCTTGTTTGGTTCTTTGCCACCGGTGAGGCTCTTAACTAGCTCGCTGATTGCAGGCATGCGGGTTGAGCCACCCACCAAAACAACGTGTGCGATGTCGCCAACTTTTACGCCTGCTTCTTTGATTACGTCGTTGAATGGCTGTTTGGTGCGGTCAACTAGGTCGGCTGTCATCTGCTCGAACTGAGCGCGGGTTAGCGTCTCATCGAGGTTGGCGGGGCCGTTTTCGGTTAGTGAAAGGTATGGCAATTGAATGCTGGCCTGAGTTGCCTGTGACAATTCTTTTTTGGCCTGCTCAGCTGCTTCTTTTAGACGCTGCAGCGCGATCTTGTCTTTTGAAACGTCGACGCCGGTGGTCTCTTTGAACTTCTTCACTAGGTGCTCAACAATGCGCTGGTCCCAGTCGTCGCCGCCGAGGCGGTTGTCACCTGAGGTGGCTCGAACCTGAATGGTCGAGAAGTCATCGTCTTTGCCAACTTCGAGCAGTGAAACGTCGAAGGTTCCGCCACCAAGGTCGAACACAAGAATGAGCTCGTCTTCTTTACCTTTATCTAGGCCGTATGCCAAAGCTGCCGCGGTTGGCTCGTTGATGATGCGCAACACGTTTAGACCGGCGATCTCGCCTGCGTCTTTGGTTGCTTGACGCTCTGCGTCGTTGAAATATGCGGGAACAGTGATGACAGCGTCGGTCACTGCTTCACCCAGGTAAGTCTCGGCGTCGCGCTTTAGCTTTGCCAAAATGCGGGCGCTGATTTCTTGCGGGGTGTATTTCTTTTCGTCGACTGCGAAGGTCCAGTCGGTGCCCATGTGGCGCTTGACTGATGCGATGGTGCGGTCAACGTTGGTTACTGCCTGACGCTTTGCGGTTTCGCCGACCAAGATTTCGCCGTCTTTGGTGAATGCTACGACTGAAGGTGTGGTGCGAAAACCTTCGGCGTTTGCGATAACGGTTGGTTCGCCACCTTCGAGAACAGCTACTGCTGAGTTGGTGGTTCCTAGGTCGATGCCTACTGCACGAGCCATGTGGTGTCTCCTTGTTTGTTGCTTGATTATTTATCGGATGTTTGTTGCTTCGACTCAAAGTTGAGCCGATTTGACTCAAGTTTTGCACGAGGTTTGCATCGTGTCAAGTATTTGCTGCCAAAGTTGAGTCAAGTTCACTCAACCTTCAGGTTCAAGGTTGAGATGAAGTAACGAGTGGGCCGCAGGGCATCCGCGCATAAAAATTTGTCGGTAATCTGAAGCCATGACTGTTAGCAACGGCGCAACAACCTCTAGCCCGCAGCAAGACCTAACCCCAACCAGATGCAAACTCGCTACCTGGTCTTGGGCGCTCTGGGACTGGGCCGAGCAGCCATACCCCACCATCATTCAGACCTTCATTTTTGCGACCTACCTGGCGTCAGACTATTTCGGCAACCCAGACGACATCTCGGCGCAGATTGGCGCATTCAATGTGGTAGCCGGAATCATTGTCGCTCTCACAGCCCCAATGTTTGGCCGGCGCAGCGACAACAACGGCACCCGCAAACGCTGGCTGCTAATCAACACCGCGATTTTGATTGCAATCACCGGCGCCTCATATTTTGTGATGCCAAACCCAAGCTTTTTGGTCTTCGGCCTTGCGCTCTATGCCATTGGCAACGTGGTGCAAGAGATCTCATTCATCAACTACTACGCCATGTTGCCTCAGCTGGTCAGCAAGAAAAACGTGGGCAAAGTTTCGGGTTTTGCCTGGGGTCTCGGCTATGTCGGCGGCATCATCTTGCTGCTAATGGCATTGGTCGGATGGGTCTTGCCACCTAAAGCAACTCCCGCAGAAGCCACCTGGTTCAACATCACAACGGCAAACGCCGAAAACATTCGTTTCATCTTTTTGTTAGCGGCGGCATGGATGCTGCTGTTCACGATTCCGCTCGCCATTTTTGTGCCAGAAATTAAAGCAAAGACCGTCGGCCGCAAAGAGACCATCGTCGAAAGCTACCGTGGGTTGATTCGCCAAGTTATCGACCTTGGCAAACGTTCACCAGACGCTCTGAAGTTCTTGATTGCATCGGCAATCTATCGCGACGGCCTGGCGGGTGTTTTCATTTATGGAGCGATTTTGGGCAAAGTTGTGTTTGGCTTTGACACCACACACGTGATTTATTTCGGAATCGCAGCAAACATCGTGGCAGCGTTAGGCGCAGCACTCGGCGGCTGGCTCGATGACAAGATTGGCACCAAAAACACCATCGTCGGTTCGCTAGTCGGTTTGATTCTGGCCGGCGTATTCGTGTTCATCGGAGCCATCAGTTGCAGTGACCCTCGCGCCAACACCTGGATCTATTGGATCGGGGGGCTCGCCCTGTGCCTGTTTGTGGGCCCAGCTCAAGCGTCGAGCCGCACCTTCGTTGCAAGGTTCACGCCGGTCGGCCGCGAAGGCGAAATTTATGGCCTGTATCAAACCACCGGTCGCGCCGCCTCGTTCATGAGTTCACTGTTCTGGACTCTATCGATTGCCATCGTTGGCCTATTCATCGGTTCAGGCGCAACCATCTATGGCATCTTGGGCATCATTGTGGTGTTGGTGTTTGGTCTGGTGCTTTTGCTTCGCGTGCATCCGGCACCAAAAATTGCCGACTAAGCGCCTTAGTTAGATTTTGCGCGCCCAGCCTAATCGGCTTTGGCGCTGAGCCCGTTAACCTTGAGCACCAGGTGAACATAGGTAAGGTCAGCCCAGCTAAACCACTCGCGCGTAAACTTTGCGGGGTCATCAACATTGATTGACTCGTGCACGCGGCCGGTGCCCGCATCGGTGGTCTCAATCAACATGAGGCAGCGCGCCGACTCTTCGAGGTCGCTGGTTGTTAGCCCCTGAATGGCTAAAGCCAAAGGCCAAATGTTGCGACGCGGGGTGTGCGAACTATTGAGACCAGCCAAAAAGCGACCCTGAATAAACCTTGGGTTAAGGTCACTGAAAATCCACTTGCGCGTTAGCACATAGGTGGGGTCGTCGGGCGAACACCACCCCAAATAAGGCAACGACAGCAAGCTGGGCACGTTGGGGTCTTCGGTCAAAATCCGCGAACCTCTGCCATCAACCTCGAACGCATAAATCGCACCGGCAATGTCGCCAACCTCACGAACCACCGTGCCGTGCTCGCGAACTGCATCGCCAATAGTTGAACCCAAAGAGGCTGACTGTGACGAAAGCTCAGTCTTGCCAAACTCTGAAGCAACCGAAGCCAGCTGGCCCAGAACTACTGAGGCGTGGGCGTTAGCGGGAATCAAATAAGGCAAAACACAGGCGTCATCGCTTGGCCTAAAGCCCGACCAACTGAGCCCCACCCGAGTGGCATGCGGCGCACCAAAACCTCGGTGACTTAGATAGTCTCGCTTTGGAGCAAACCGGCGCACAAAACGATAACTCTTGCGCTCGTGATCTAACTCGGTTTCGATGATGCTGACCGCTAGTTTGGCCGCCCGCCAAAACCGCTCATCTAAATGATCTTTATAGCCGGTAACTCGATACAGGCGCACCGCAAGATCAATGAAGGCTGCAAGCGAATCAAGCTCATACTTTCGCTCAAAAACCCAAGGGTTTTGGTCTTTGAAGTCTTTGTGCCAACCCCCGCCGTTTGGGGCATCGTTGAACGCATTTGCATAAGGGTCAATCAGAACATATTCAGCCTGGCGGCGACTGACTGCGCCAATGATCTCTTCAACCTCGCCAGAACCATCGCAGGCTGCGAGCATCGGGCGCAACTGCCATGTGCTGTCGCGCAACCACATTGCAGGAATATCGCCGGTAGAAACAAAAATGCTGCCGTCGTCAAGACGTTTTAGAGCAAGCTCAAACAGCCGCTCGACCGCCTCGGTAGCGCGAATAAAACGCTCAGGGGTGTCACGCTTTTCAAGTTCAGCGAGCAGGTTGCGAACCGCGAGCGGAACCCTCATGATGCGCTAGTTGTTTTGCTCGAGCGGGTCGTTGCCAACATCGGCACGATAAAAGTTCAAGAAGCTGCGAGAAGCAGTCGGGCCGCGCTGGCCCTGGTAACGCGAGCTGTATTTAGCTGAACCATAAGGGTGTTCAGCCGGGCTCGAAAGTTGAAAGAAGCACAGCTGGCCGATCTTCATTCCCGGCCAAAGCTTGATCGGCAAAGTAGCCACGTTCGAAAGCTCAAGCGTGACGTGCCCGGTGAATCCTGGGTCAATAAAGCCAGCGGTCGAGTGGGTTAGCAAACCGAGGCGGCCAAGTGACGACTTGCCCTCGAGGCGAGCAGCAATATTGTCGGGCAGGCTTACAAACTCAAATGTTGAACCGAGCACGAACTCGCCCGGGTGCAAAATGAACGGCTCGTCAGCAGCGACCTCAACAAAGCGCGTGAGATCAGGCTGGTTCTCGGCAGGGTCGATCACCGGGTGCTTGTGGTTGTCGAAAAGACGAAAGAATCTGTCAAGGCGAACATCCATGCTCGAAGGCTGCAGCAAGCCCATTTCGAGAGGGTCAAGGCCAATGCGGCCGGCTTCAATTTCGGCGCGGATATCGCGGTCAGACATAAGCATGCCTCTAGATTACCGCCTAACCTCGCCCGCTGTGAGGCATTGCAACTCGACAACTTTAAGGCAAACTATAGAGGTGCCAAAAACTAACCGAGAGCAAGAGGGTCTGCCAAGCCAAACGGCTAGCGGGCTTGACCCGTTGCTAGCGGGGCAGCTGCCGAGCCTTGATGGCCTGCCGCACAATCGGCTGGCACTAGTTGCCAGTGCCGCTACTGCCCGACTCGGTCACTTGTTCCCCCGCTGGATTCGCCGAAACATCGACGCCGACTGGGGAGTCAACGGGCCGCGCACCATGCTGCTGGTTATTGTCACCAAACACGGGCAACTCACCATGAGTCAGGCTGCACGAATTCTTGACGTAACACCTCGAGCCATAACGGGGCTGGTTGATGGCCTCGAATCTGAAGGTTTTCTAAGGCGAGAACCCGATGCAAACGACAAGCGCGTTGTGCATATTTTGCCCACCAAGTTAGCCGTTGAAAAAGCCAACAAGCTGTTGCCACAGCACGAATCTCGTTTTGCCGAACTGTTTGAAGTTTTTGACCAAGACGAACTTCGCACTTTTATCGGCCTAATTAGCAAACTGTCGACTCGCATCAAAACTGACATAAACGCCGGCGAGCAAACAGAAGAAAAGGATCACTAGTGAGTGAAACAACTGGTTTCAGCATCGAAAAGTTTTTAGCCTATTCAGATCAGCTGCGAATAAACCTAGATTCGAGGCCCGAAGTTGTTGGCTTAGTCTTTTTGGGTTCGGCGGCAGACACCTCACGGGTTGACCAGTGGAGCGACCACGACTTTTTTGTGATTAGCGTCGATGAGCAGGCAGAGGCTCTTCGTCAAAACCTCGACTGGTTACCAAACCATGAAGCAATCTCTATTGCAGTGCGCGAGACAGATCACGGCCTAAAGGTGGTCTATCAAGATGGCCAGGTTCTAGAGTTCGCCGTGTTCAAAGACTCTGAACTCGACACCGTTTCAGCCGGAGAATTCGCTGTAGCTCTAGACAAGTGCAACCTTCAACATCGCATGCAGGCTCGAGCCGAAAAGTCGCTGGCCAAGCCGGTGAACCCCAAGGTTGAGTTTGAGCTGTTTCTTTGCCAACTTTTAATCGGCGTTGGTCGAGCTCGGCGCGGTGAGCAACTTATTGCCGGGCAGCACATTCGAAGCTGGGCCATAAACAACTTGTTAGGCCTGGTTCGACTAAACCTGGCACCTGTGCCGGGAACCGAGGCAATCGCTGACAATTTCACGCGCTATCGCCGCTTCGAAAAGCAATACCCGGTTTTGGGAGAGCAAATCGAAGCCGCGCAGCAGTTGCCGCTAGAGGCTTGTGCCCGTCAACTTCTGCACCTTGCGCTCGAAGTTTGCGGCGGTTCACTCAGTGATGCCCATTTGCAGCAGGTCTATGTGGTTCGTCACCGTTTGGGTTGGATCTAACCAAAACCCGGCGCTCAATGAGCCCTGGGCTGCACTGCAACCAAACGGTTTAGTGGCCGAGGCCAAGCTTGTCATAGACACGCTTTAGCCACTTTGGCGCCCACCAGTTGAAGTCGCCAAACAGTCGCATCAAAGCTGGCACTAGCAAGGCTCGCACAATCGTGGCATCAAGCAGAATCGCAAAAGCCACACCAAGACCAAGCATCTTCATGATGCTGACGTCAATCATGGTGAACGCAAAGAAGCTAACTGCAAGAACAAAAGCTGCCGTTGTGATGATTCGACCAGAACGCTGCAGGCCAACCGAAACTGCATCGGTAGTATTCAGGCCAGCGTCGTGTTGCTCTTTGATTCGGCTGAGCAAAAACAGTTCGTAGTCCATCGACAAACCAAAGGCAATCACGGCAACTAGCACCATGCTCGAACTATCAAGAGTGCCCGTGGTGTTGAAGTCACCGATCAGCCACTTGAGGTTGCCGTCAAGAAATACCCAGGTTAAGAAACCAATGGTCGCACCTAGCGAAACAATGTTTAGCAGCACAGCTTTGATCGGAAGAACGACTGAGCCTGTGAATAGGAACAACAGCAACAGCGTCGAAATGATGATCCAAAGTGCCGTGTAGGGCAACTGTCTTGTGATTCCACTCATCGAATCTGCATAGAGCGCAGCGCTGCCGCCGACCCAAACGGTTTTGACAGCAGTCGGCATTGAACGAATGGCGTTCACCAACGTAACGCCGTCAGCGGCACGAGGCTCAACGTCGCCAATGGCTTGAATGTGCTGATATCGGCCGCTCTTGTAGCTAGCTAAAACAGTTGCGTAACCCGGGTCGAGCGTGCCACCCTGCGCGATGCCCGCAGTGCTCTGCACCATCGTCACATGTGGCAATTTCGAAAGGGCTATGGTGAAGTCGGTGACTTGGCTTTGGGTGGCATCTGTTAGCACGACGTCATAGGGGCTCGA
Organism: uncultured Micrococcales bacterium; assembly: GCA_903929105.1. Taxonomy (GTDB): domain Bacteria; phylum Actinomycetota; class Actinomycetes; order Actinomycetales; family Microbacteriaceae; genus Rhodoluna. Next base: position 9,653 of record CAIYTL010000060.1, read on the forward strand.
CTCACGGCCAGCAAAACGTGTGCGCATAACGTCGGCGGCTTGCACCACGCGGTCTGACTTAGCCAGAATGCGGTCATCGACCTGACCCCACGCAACGTTGTTCGACAAACTCAAAAGCCCGCCCAAGCCCAGCAGCACGACGAACAAAATAGGCAAAGGGCGACGCATGACGAAACGAGCAACTACCGACCAGACACCGTGATCTTTAGGTGTGAGCTGACCGCGCAAAACTTTGCCCTTGTCGATTTTGTCGCCCAAAATATTCATCAGTGCCGGCAAGACCATGACGGCACCAACCACGGCAAGGCAAACCGCACTCACGCCACCAATGGCAAAAGATCGCAAAAAGTACTGCGGAAAAAACGCTAGCGAAAGCATGACCACGGCAACTGTGAGGCCGCTAAAGAAAACAGTTCGACCTGCAGTGGCCACGGTCTCAACTACAGCTTCTGAAACTTCAAGCCCGCGCGCACGCTCTTCGCGATAGCGATTGACAATCAACAGTGCATAGTCAATGCCCAAACCAAGCCCCAAACCGGTGACCAGATTCACAGCAAAAATCGAAGTGTCAGTCAGCTGAGTCGACACCCAAATCACAAAAAAGCTGCCGAGAATCGAAACCGCAGCAACCACAAAAGGCAGGCTTGAGGCAGCTAGCGAACCAAAAACAAAAAGCAACAACACAATGGTGAGCGGCACTGCGATTGATTCGGCCAGCGCTAGACCTGAGCTAATCTTGCCGTTAATTTCAGAGGTCACCGCAGACCAACCAGCGGTGTAAATCTTGGCGTTGTCATATTTTGTCGAACCCGAAAGGTTGGCATCGAAATGATCCATGATGCCCTGCGCAATTTTGGGCTGACGCTTTTCGTCGTTCACAAGGTCAACAAAAAAGTATGCAGCTTTACCGTCAATCGAGCGCAAAGTGGCTGGATGTGGGGTTGAGCTGTAATAAGAGGCCACACCGACAACTCCATCGACCGATTTCAAGTAGTCGACGAGTTTGTTGGCGGTAGCCACGCTTGCCGGGTTTTCAACATCGGAGTTGAAGTCGGCAATGATGATCAGCTCGGCAACATTCTGCGAAAACTCTGATTTCAAAACGTTGGTGACACGCGCCGAGTCAGCACCCGGGTCGTCATAACCACCAGCTTTAAGACCGGCAAATGACTGAAAACCCCAAAAGGTGCTGGCAAGAATGAGTGCTGCAAAACCAAACAGAACCCACTTGCTGTGGCTTGCGACAAATCTTCCTAAACTTCTCATTTAACCCGATGCTGCTTTCTGCTAAATACCTTGGCGCATGCAAAGATGATTTCATGAGCGAAATCAATGGCGTCAACGTTTCTTCTAAACCAAGGTTATCGAGCTTTCAAATGGGATCGCACCGCATCGACGTGGCAGCGCCTTTGAAAGTGAGCCCGACAACTCCGATTCTGATCATGCACGATGGTGGCAACCTGCTAGTGCCTCGTGAAGAAGCTTGGAACGGACAAAACTGGGGCATTACCGACTCGCTCGAAGCGGGTCTAGTGAATGGTGAACTTGTTGTAATCGGCGTTCACACCGGCGAAGGAACCTCGCGACTAAACGAATTGGCCCCGGCCTCGATTGTTAAAGCTGTGCCTGATGTGTACGAAATTTTTCCGCCAGAAGTTCGCCCCGCTCTGTTGCAAAGCACGAGCGATGAATACCAAGACTTTTTGGCCGACGAAGTGTTGCCCAAAGTAGCTGCTGACTTGGGCATTACCCTCGACCCTAGCCGCACCGCCATTTCGGGTTCGAGCATGGGCGGTCTTGCCACTATCTATGGATTGGGTTATCGCCCAGACACCTACGGAGCAGCCTTAGCATTTTCGACTCACTGGCCATTTGGTGGGCAGGTTGCTGTTCAAGCTCTAATCGGCGCGCTGCCAGCCCCTGGCTCACACCGACTTTGGCTCGACAGCGGTAACACTGAACTCGATGCCGCCTACCCCTCGCTTCACTACAGCGCTATCGACCTTCTAGAAGAGCGAGGATGGCTGCGCGACCGAAACTTCGAGGCTCGAATTTATGCTGGCACCGGTCACCAAGAAAAGTATTGGGCAGCTCGCTGGCCTGACGCGGTCAACTGGTGGCTCTCGCCTAGTTTGCGCTAGTTCGCAGTTTTAGAACATTGCGTCAGGCGCACTTGAGCTCCACTGCTTGGCGCCAGCCATAAACCGCGTAACGTTTTCATCGACCATAATGTCGCGCATCGTTATAGCTCGCGTTAGATACAGCCCTTCGAGCGATCGCACTCTGCTGAGCGCAACGTAGGTTTGGCCAGCGCTGAAAGCACCGCCACCCAGGTCGATCACAACCTCGTCATAAGTTTGACCCTGTGATTTGTGAATTGTCACAGCCCAAGCCAATCGAAGCGGAATCTGCTGAAACTCAGCTAGCGGAACAGCCTCAAGCACATCTTTGAACCGCCCGCTGGTCTCGTCAAACTGCGACTTAAGTTCATAACGAACTTTCTCCCAGGTGGCAGGTTCGACCTCAAGTTTTTCACCGTCAACCTCAACGATTACTCCGCCGTGTTTAGGCAACCCCACAACTGTGCCGATCGTACCGTTTACCCAACGTCTCACCCCGGCACCCGCAGCGGTGCGCTTGACCTCGTCGTTCTTGATGAACATTACCTGCGCCCCAACTTTTAGTTGAAGCACCGGGTCGGCCGGCAAGTTCTTGCCAAAGTGTTTGGCGTCTTCGTCGCTAAAGACTGCCTGAAACTCTGTGAACGGTGTGGCGATTTGCTCGATGCGGTGACGGTTCACACGGTCAACCGCTGCATTGACGGTGGCCAAACGAATCACATCAGGGTGCGGCGGAAACCTGTTGCCGCATTTGTTCAAATAGTCGAGCATCTCTTGAGTGCAGTTGCCTTCGCGAATCGCGTTCAAGATGCCTTTGAACTCTTCGTCGCTCTGACGAAAAATTTCAGTCAACTCAAAACGCTCAAGCGAAGTCTCGCGCCAAATGTGAGCGTCGAAAAACCAGTGGCTCTGATAGTTCTCGGCCATGTGAGCGCGCTCTTCGGCGGCACTGCCCGGCACCGGTGCTAACTGATAAGGGTCGCCAAACATAACAACCTGCGCGCCGCCGAAAGGTTGCTTGGCGCGCCCCTTTGCGATTCCTAGAGCTGTGCTGATTGCATCCATCATGTCAGCGTTGACCATCGACACTTCGTCAATGACCAAAACGTCAATTGCCTTTAGAACCTCTCGCACCCTCGAGTTCATATGCCTGCGAATGTCTTGAGTGCCTAAAACCCCAAACGGGAACCCAAAAAGGCTGTGAATCGTGGTGCCACCCACGTTGAGCGCGGCCACGCCAGTCGGGGCGCAAACCACAACTTTCTTAGCGGTTTGTGAAATCAA
>CAIYTL010000061.1 GCA_903929105.1 uncultured Micrococcales bacterium
CTGGACGATTGTTGCTGGCGACGGGGCCGAAGTTGGCAACGCAATAACCGACAACGTTGACTACGTTGCATTTACCGGGTCAACCGCGACCGGCCGCATTGTGGCAGCTCGCGCCGCTACCCGCCTCATTGGGTGCTCGCTCGAACTCGGTGGCAAGAATCCCATGATTATTTTGCCGGGAGCCGACGTGAATCGTGCCGCCGAGATTGCGCTGGCAGGTTCTATGGGTAACACCGGCCAACTTTGCGTTTCGATCGAGCGGGTTTATGTTCCAAACAGCTCAATCGATGCGTTTTTAAAAGTTGTCGCTAAGGCTGCAAATGCGCGCACTGTTGGCCGAGCCAACGACTTTAGTGTCGACGTTGGCACGCTCACCGGCACCGCACAACTTGAGCGCGTGACCAGTTTTGTTGAAGATGCAATCGCCAAAGGTGCACGTGTAATTGCCGGTGGTCAGGCACTGCCAGAGGTTGGCCCAAACGCATATGCGCCAACAGTGCTAACCGATATTCCTGCCGATGCCAAACTCGACCGCAATGAAGTCTTTGGCCCGGTCTTGCAGGTGTATTCATATGAAAGCGTTCAAGAGGCGATCGAAAAAGCTAACGACACAGAGTATGGTCTAAACGCCTCGGTGGTGGGCCCAGAGTCTGAGGCGATTCGGGTTGGTTTGCAGTTGCGCGCCGGCAGCGTGAACATCAACGAGGGTTACCGTGCAAGTTTTGCCTCAATGGCTTCGCCAATGGGCGGCATGAAAGCTTCGGGTCAAGGTCGACGCAACGGTCCAGGTGGTTTATTGCGTTTCACCGAAGCCAGAACGGTTGCTACCGCAGGAGGCCCAATCAAACTGCCAACTCGCGCGAAGGCTTATAACCGCATGGCACCGCTGCTTCGTATTTTGAATGCGGTTTTGCGTCGCCTCTAAGTGGCTTCGTTGTCGAACGGCGCTGACTCGCCCGCAAGCAGCGGGGCTCGGCCGGCAATTGAAGCAGCAACTTTAGCTTCGTCTTCGGCAGTTAGCACGGCTGCTGGCACAACGCTGGCAGGGTTTGGGCCAACTGGCCTCACGGGTTCGTCAAGTAGCGCATCGCGAATGATGCGGCGCGGGTCATACTGGCGCGGGTCGAGCTTGCGCCAATCAACCTCGTTAAACTCATCGCCCATTTCATCGGCGAGCTGATTTTTGGCGCCATCAACCATGCGTCGCAACTGTTTAACCAGTTTGGCCAACTGCGCCGCATAGTAGGGCAAGCGTTCTGGGCCGAGCACAAAAAGCGCAATGACCACAAGAATCACAAACTTTTCAGTCGATAGCCCAAACACCTCTTTAGAATACCTCAGCGTGGCTAAGCGCAAGGCTGAGGTTCTGCGGTTTAAGCTACTGTCAAGGAGCCTCATGGTAGACAAAATCAGCAGCTGGAAGTATGCCGAAGAGTTCGCGAGCGAAAGCGAAGCTCTTCGAATCGCTCGCCTGCGCGCAGAAGAATTTGACGTTGAAGCAATCACCGCGGCCACCGGTTCGGCCTTGGCAGTTTTGGCAGCCAGCCTGAACGCTAAAACCATTGTTGAAGCCGGCACCGGCTGCGGCATCTCGGGCTTGTGGCTGCTCTCGGGGGCACCAAAAGCTGTGCTTGCCACCATCGACACCGAACCCGACCGTCAGGCTGCTGCCCGCGCCGCTTTTGCCGAAGCCGGCATCGCTGCCAACCGCACACGAGTAATTTCTGGCCGCGCATTAGACGTTATGGCCAACATGGCCGACGGCGGCTATGACCTTGTTTTTCTTGACGCTGACCGCGAGACCTTAGAAGAGCAGGTGACCGAGGCCACCAGGCTGATTCGCCCAGGTGGCGCCATCGCAATCGCCCACGCACTTTGGCGCGATCGCGTGCCAGACCCTGCGTTGCGCGACGACGCCACCGTGGTTTATCGCGACGTGCTGCGCAAGTTCAAAACCCACAAAGACTATGCCGTGAGCCTAAGTGCCACGGGTGACGGCCTGCTGATTGCGGTCAAACTTCGCTAGCCCAAAGGCCAACACTTTTGCCACGAAATTGGGCATAAAAAAACCGGTCATCGCTGACCGGTTTTTTATTTAAGCCCTTATGGGTTGACGATTTGCTCTAGAACTTGGTGAAGGTCTTTTGCTTCTTGGTCGTTCACTGAAACAACCAAACGACCGCCGCCTTCTAGAGGAA
>CAIYTL010000062.1 GCA_903929105.1 uncultured Micrococcales bacterium
CCAACGCCAAACCGGCTTGGTGAAGTTCGAGTAGGTCATTGCGCCTTGCCAGCCATCACCCTGAACTTCATATGCGGCATCGCCCGTGTACTCACCGAGCATAACCGTGTCAGGGTTCACTGACACCATGGTTTTGCGCACGATCTGCGCAACCTCGGCATACATGTCTTCGTCGCGAATGCGGCCCGTCATGTTGGCCACGTCAATGCGCCATCCGTCAAAACCAAACGGCGACTTGAGCCACTTTGCAACCACCGAAGTCTTGCCTTCAATGAAGCGCTTGCGAAGTTCAGCTGATTTCCAGTTGAACTTAGGCAATGACTTAACGCCAAACCATGAGTCGTATTCTTTGTTGCCCTTGCCGAAGTAATAAAACTCGCTTTCAGGCGCACCCGGGTGGTTGTGTGAAGCCTTAAACCATTCGTGGCCAATGCCAGAGTGGTTAGTGGTGAGGTCACCAATAATCTTGAAACCGCGCTTGTGCGATTCTTCGATTAGTTGAGACAACGCCTTGTTTCCGCCAAGCAGTGGGTCAACTTGAGCAAACGAGCTGGCGTCATAGCGGTGGTTGCTGGAACCCGGAAAAATCGGGGTCAGATAAATCAAAGTTACGCCGAGCTTTTTGAGGTGATCGAGGTGTTCGATGACACCAAAAAGGTCACCGCCAAAGAACTGCTCTGAAGTGCCTGGGCCACCGCCGATTACTTTATCGCCCCACTGAGCCGAAATAGCCCAGCTTGGCAGCTTGTGTTTGTCGGCTGCTGCCGAACGCGCAAAGCGGTCAGGAAAAATCTGGTACATAACCGAACCAGCAGACCAAGCCGGCGCAGACGAGAACGTGTTGATTCTAAAGTCGTTGATGTCTGGCTGGCTAAGGCTGTGCAAGCCCAAAGTGTTAACCCAAACGACCTCGCCCGACTTCAGGTTGATGGCGAAACGGTAGTTCATTTTAGGGTTGTGCATGGTGATGGTCTGTTCATAAATTGACCACCCACCGCCCTGGGCTACAACCTTGGCCGGTGCCGTCGGAAAGGCCTCGCCGCTCTCGCTGAAGCGAACTATGACACTCTCGACCTCGCCCAAAGCTTCGTGAACTCGAAGGCGAACCTTCACTTTGTCAAGAAGCTTTGGAGCAGGGTTAGAGACATAGAAAGCTGAGCCATCGTGGTGTGGCCGCAGCTCTAGCGGCAAGTTTTTGAAAGCTGACATTAGCCTTTCACTGCTCCACCGGTTAGGCCAGAAATGATGTGCTTTTGCAAATAGAGGAACAAGCCGACAATCGGAATAGCGGCTAGCACTGCGCCAGCAGTAAACAGTGACCAGTTCTTTGAATACGGGTCAGCGATGAACGACTGCAGACCCACAGCAAGCGTTTGGCTTTCTGGTTTGGTCAAGATGATCGATGCCAGCACGAAGTCACTGGTAACTCCGATGTAGCTGAGCAAAACATTCACAGCCAAGATTGGTGCAACCAATGGCAAGATGATGCCGTAGTAAATCTGAGTGTGAGTGGCGCCGTCGATTTTGGCAGCTTCGTCGATTTCTTTAGGAACCGTGTTGAAGAAGCCATACATCAGATAGGTTCCGGTGCCTAGCGAACCGCCCATATAAACCATGATCAAGCCGAGCGAGCTGTCGAGACCAAGAACCGGGAACACGCGACCCACTGCTGAAAGAATTGTGTAGATACCTACTAGACCCAAAAGCGACGGATACATCTGAATCAGCATGAGGCTCAAGAGACCGCCGCGGCGACCTTTGAAGCGCAAACGTGAAAACGCGTAGGCTGCCAATGCGCTCAAGAACACCGAACCAATAGAGGTCGTGATGCCGATCACAATGGTGTTGACATACCAAAGGTCGAACGGGTTGTCGGCATAAACCATGCCGGTTGCACCCGCATCAGAAGTCACACGCATCATTGTGTTACCGCTGAAATCGAGCAGTGCCCAGTAGTTGTCAAAAGTAACGCGTGAGAAGAGTGCGCTGGTGTTCTCGATATCGGCTGAGCCAATTAGCGATGTCGACAAAATGTAGACAATTGGGAACACCGCATAGACGATCAGTGCGAGGCCGATGAGGTGACGCCACCCCGTGCGAAGAAACCAGCGAAGCGGCGTGGTTGCTCGAGACTTTGGAATCAGTTTGTAGTCAGTTTCAATTGTCATGATGTTTAGACCATCTCCTCAAGTGCCTTGGTGCGGCGGAAGCTGATGAGTGAAAGGCCACCCACCACAATAAAGATCAAGATTGAGA
>CAIYTL010000063.1 GCA_903929105.1 uncultured Micrococcales bacterium
GGTGGTTTCGTTGCGCAAGTCTTCGTCTGTGAGGTGCGAGAAGTTCTCTTCGAGCGCATTGACTGCGGCTGCATGGTTGCGAAGTTTGCTAAGCAAGCGGCCTTCGCCGGCTCGCAAAACTTTGTCGATAATGTTTGCCATTATTCACTCCAGACGAGTTGAGCAGTGCACGGTTGCGCACCAAAATCTTGCATAAAGTTATGCCCTTTAATCTTAGACGGCAGGGCTAAATCAAACTGCGGGCAAGCTGGTGCCAACAGCGAACATAAAGTTAACGCCGCTTTGTCGACTTTTGGGTTTAGCCGAGCGCGATAACTCCGTAGTTCCAACCTTTGCGACGATAAACGACACTCGGCTTTTTGGTTTCAGAGTCGACAAACAGATAAAAGTCGTGACCGACGAGCTCCATGTGGTCGACTGCCTCGTCAACACTAAGTTCGCTGCCAACAAACTCTTTGCGACGAATCACCACTGGGCTTTCGCCCAAGTCGACTGGGTTATCGTTTTCGACCTCGGCAGCCGAAGTGTTTCGGCCAAGTAGCAAGTCGCCGTCTACTGGGTTCACGCTGAGCTCTGCAAAATCGTGGGCACTGAGCTCGGTTAGCGAGAGTGGCTTGTGCTGGCCGCGGTGAACCTTATTTTTGTCGCTGAGGCGACGCAGACGCTCTGCAAGCTTGTCGAACGCGATGTCAAAAGCTGCGAACTTATCGGCAGCATGGGCTTCGGCACGAATTACGTGGCCGGGTTCGGTAACAGTCAACTCAACTTGGTCTTCAATGCCGGCGGCACGTTGGTGATCGTGTCGGGTCACCTTGATGCTCAGCGACTCGACGCGCGATGCAATGTGCTCGATTTTGTGAGTTCGTTCAGACACATATTCTCTAAAACGATCAGAGACCGTGAGATTGCGTGATGAAATGTTTACTTGCATTTTTACCTCCATCGCAGGCTACGTTGCCTGTAGCTAAAAGCTAGACCTATTTTTGTCACCGCGTGGGCGTTTTTGGCATTTTTTTGAGAATAGTTTCAGCAAAAGTTATGAAACCCACGATTTCAGCACCAACGCTGCGCAGAGCTCTAGCCGTTTCGAACAGCGAAGCACCGGTGGTGACAATGTCATCAACCAAAATAATTCGCTTGTTCGACGCCGAACTTGAGGCCGACATGGTGTCGACCAAGTTTTGTTTGCGATCGCGAAGATCTAAACCTGCTTGATCTGCGCTTTCTTTGGCTCGCCAGACCCATTGACGAGCGATTGCGAACCGCACAGGCGTTTCAAACTTGCGGCGCCCCCAGCGCGGTTCTAGAAGGTTTGTCAATGCGCCGGCAATCTCGGCGGCAGGGCTAAAACCTCGAGTCTGAATCGAACTAACCCGACTTGGCACCGGCACTAAAAAACATGTGCCTTGGCCCGAAATACCCATCTCAGCGCAAAAATCAAACATCAACGGCGCCATGGCGCTGGCAAACCTTTCGGCCAGCACTGAGAGGCCTGACTCTTTGAAGGCGTGAACCAGAGCACCCACCCTCGGGCCAAAGTCGATTGCAGCCACGCCCTGCAAAGTCGAACCGTCAGGCGCTGGTCGCGCAACCCGTCGAGGATCAAAAGATAAATCAACCCAACATTGGTTGCAGCAGGTTGGCCCAAGGCGCCTGCACAAGACACAGCGGGTACCGAAAAGTGCGTCGATGAAACTTGAGAGCAAGGGCATTCATCCACGTTAAATAAATCAAGCGAACGGCCTCTCGCCCACAAGGCTTCGGTGCATAAAGCGCCGCGATTTAGCTAGTTAGCAAAGTGCACTTTGAGCACACCGCTCAAGAGGCGGCTCCAGCTAGCAGCTCGAAACTGCATCAAATCGCCACTGCTATTTAGAGCAAAACGTGTTTCAGTGGCATTGCTGCCGATAAAAGTTTCAAGGCCTTGAAGCCCTGCTATCGAGTTTTCAAAACCGCCGATGAAAAGCTCACTCGGTTGCGACCATCCGTTTTGATTCTGACTCAAAATGCCCAAAGTTGAGCTATCTAGCCAAGAAACCGAATCAGCATTAGTTGCCTGGGTAGCAACCACAAGCTTGCCCGAAAGTGAAATCGGTCGACCAGCACCGTTGCGAACGATGCCCAAAAGCCAAACTTCATGCCCCAACGGAGTGCTAACAACTACAGCCAAACGGGCACCCCTCTGGGCTAACCGCAAAACTCAAAATTCGTTGGCCCGCAAAATCAAGTGGCAAAAGAGTCTCTGAGCTACCGGCCTGGTCAAAGAACTTAAAGGTCGGGCTGGTCGCGCCACCCACCGACCATAGCCAGCCTTGGCGATCAAACACCGGTGAAAGCAAGTTGAAGCGAGAATCGACCATCTTGGGTTCAGCACCGAAACCTACCAGCGATGCCTGATAGAGACCATGCGCCGTCAAAGCGGCAGCCCAGTTGCTTTCGCTAGTGATAGCAAAATCGGTTGGCTTCAGAGTTTGAACCAGCGTGCGGGTGCCGTCGATTGCGGTGGTTGAGGTTCCCGAAAGACGCGAAAGCGCGGTTTTGGTCATCACAACTGGGCTCAACGACAAACTCGGAAGATCCCACGGCGAATACTTCGGAAAATCTTGAATATTGCGATCAGCAGAAATCTGAACTGACCGAACGCCAGGAATCTGACGCAGAGTCGCTAGCAGCTGGGCCTGAATCTCACCTTTAACGGTGCTTGAAGTTGCAAGCACCTTGCTGTTTAAGTCAACCGAGGCGATACCGGCGCTGATGGTAACCGCATCAATTGCCAACTTCGTTCCTTTAGGCAACGGATTCTTCACAGCGCTTTGCAACCAGGAATCTGGGCCGGCTATAAGGCCATTCACCAGGCGGGTAGCAGTTGAAGCGCGCGAAGGGAACCAGCGCACGTCGGGCACCAAATAGCGGTGCTGAGAGTCAAAAAAGTACAACGCAAAGTTCTTGAAAACCACGTCGAAAACCGGCCGGCTAACGATCGTCAAATTTGGAGCCCTGCCGATGCGCCATTGGCCCGCTTCGCGCACGAAACCAAATTCATACTTATTAGTTGATTCAGCCGTTGCAACGCTAAGGCGGCCGCCTTCGTCAACAAACGCGGTTGGGTGAACTTGAACGCTGGCTCGATTGTTAGCTTCATCGACCGACACGTCGGGCAGCGAATCTACAACCACGACTTGATTATTTGGCAGCCAGGTGGTTTTAAGGTCGTTGGCTAAGTATTTGCGGGCGACGGCATAGTCATTTTGCGGGCCAGTGCCGGCACTCAAAAACCCCTGCAAAATGTCGCCGATGCTGCCACCAACCGGTGGGTCATAAGGCGAGAAATACAAGAAGTCGTTCGACGAAGCATTGCTAATGTCGGGCCCGAGCTGCACTGACCCGGCCGTGGGAATCGTCGCACAACCACTAACCAAGGTGGCCAAAACCGTTGACATAAGCGCCGCTGCCAAAGTCGAGCGCAAGACTCTTGGCTTTATATTCACGACTTAGCCTTAGTTCGGCGGGCCTTTTTTTGCGGGGGCAGCAAAAGTGGCGAATCGTCGACGTGACCGCCCTCGGCGCGAGGTAACGTCAGCCTAAAACTGGTGCCCTCGCCCGGCTCTGACCACAGCTCAAGCTTGCCGTTGTGCAGAGCCGCGTCTTCTAGCGCGATCGCCATTCCCAGCCCGGTGCCGTCTTTGCTTCGAGACGGGTCAGCCCGATAAAAACGATCAAAAACGTGCGAAGACTGCTCGGCGTTCATTCCAACGCCGTAATCAGTAACCGAAACGGCAACAGTGTGGGCGTCAGACGCGACTGCCACAAAAATCTCTTTTGCACCCGAGTGAATAATCGCGTTAGTCAACAGGTTGCGTACGATGCGCTCAATGCGTCGGCTATCAATATCTGCTTCGCAGTTAGCCTCAGTCAGGTCGATACGCAACTTGCAGGCCTGGTCATCTGCCAGCGGCTGCACACCGACCAAGGCCTCGCCAGCAACTTCACGAAGATCTTTTGCGCTGAGGTCAAGGCGGGCAACACCAGCGTCAAAGCGCGACATTTCGAGCAAGCCCGACAACAACGTCTCAAACTTTTGAACTTGCCGTTCAAGCCTGTCAACCACGTTCGCCGATGCCGCGTCGAGCGTCGGCTTCTTCTCGCTCAAGCTACCGAGTGAAAGCTTGATTACCGCTAACGGAGTTTTCATTTCGTGCGAAACATCTGAAACAAACCGTTGCTGCATTGTTGAAAGCTGCTTCAGCCGCTTGATCTGAGTTTCGAGGTCTTCTGCCATTCGGTTGAATGAGTGAGCCAACACTGCGATCACGTCGTGGCCGCGTTCGGGAATTCGACGACCGAGGTCGCCAGCAGCAATCTTTTCTGAAACCGCCGAAACCACAAGCACGGGCCGCACCAACCAGTTGGTGACAAACAGCGAAACCAAACCAATCAAAATCATGGTGCTCAAGCCACCAAAAACTAACGTGCGTTGCACAAAGTCGAGAGTGTCTTGTTCGCTCTGCAGGTCATAAACCAAATACAACTCGTAGGCACCAGCCAACGGAATGTTGATGGGCGCGCCGACAATGAGGCCCGGATGCTGGCCCCCACCAAGCTGCGGTAACGAAACTGATTTGTAGTTCAGCTTGCCTTCGGCCTTTTTAACTTCGGCTCGCAAGTCGTCAGGAATCAGGCTGAGATCAAGGTCGGCAGAAATCGGGCTTTGCAATGAAGTTGTGGTGGCTTGGCCTGGTGTTCGAATCAGCGCAACACGGCGACTTTGACTGGTGGCGCTGGTTTCAAGGTTTGGAACAACCTGGTTCATCAAAGTTTGTAAGCCGGTTTGGTTTGAGACCGATGCTGAGGCAAAAGTGTTTTGCACGTCGGCGCTAGCACGACTAGCTTCGGTCATGATTTGGTTGACTCTTGTGTTGAAAAGCCCGGTGCCAATCGAATAAGAAAGGAATCCGCCAACGGCGATTAGCGCCACAAAGCTGAGCATGAGCGTGAAGAGCACAGCACGCGCCTGCAAAGAACGGCGCACAAGTGCTAATGCCCAAGAAAATGGGCCTTTTCGATTCACTTAGCTCTGGCCGGCCTTGTAACCCGCGCCGCGCACGGTCAAAACATATTTAGGGTTCTCTGGGTCGTCTTCGATCTTGCTGCGCAAGCGCTGAATGTGAACGTTCACCAACCGGGTGTCAGCTTTGTATTGGTAACCCCAAACCTGGTCAAGCAGCATCTCGCGCGAGAAAACCAAGTTTGGTTTAGCGGCCAATGTGCAAAGCAGGTTGAACTCAAGCGGGGTCAGCTGAAGTTTTTCGTCGTCGCGCTTGACCTCATGAGCGTCAAGGTCGATGCGCAACGGGCCGATTCGCAAAACCTTGTTCGCTTCGGTAATTGGCTTGCGGGCAAGGTTTACTTTGACGCGAGGCAGCAACAGCTCCATGACCTCTAGCTTGTCAATGTAGTCTTCGGCCTCAGCAATGTTGAGTGCTTCGTCATAGTCAGCGGCTTCATTTTTTGCGGTGACCATGATGATTGGCACCATCGAAAAAGTTTTGATTTCTTTGGTGATTTCGATTCCGCTCTTGCCAGGCAACTGCCAGTCAAGCAAAACCAAGTCGGGCTCAAAATCGCGAAAAGCGGCAACGGCTTCGGCGCCGTCGGTGATGCTTCGAACGATGTAGCCCTGGTTCTCGAGCTTCTCGGTAATCAGCTCATTAAAGTCTGCGTCGTCTTCGACAAACAAGATTTTCTGCGGCAAGGCAAACCCCTAGTTTTTAGTAGCGATAGTGGTCAACCTTGAACGGACCCTCAATCGGAACA
>CAIYTL010000064.1 GCA_903929105.1 uncultured Micrococcales bacterium
ATGCCGACTTGCCGGCCCAAGCGCCCGCGCGTGCATACATGCGAATCAAAACAGCGCCTACAAACCGCTGCTTGATTGGTATGGAATGCGATTTGACCGCGGCGAATACGACCAACAAGACGGTTCCCGCACGCTTCTATACGGAAGCTGGCGGGGACATTTCCGGCGCGGTTGTAGACCTGACCTTACTTTTTACCCCCGCGGGAACGGTTACGACCGGAACCCTGCTGGCGGCTTAAGGAGAAAACATGGCAGCAGCTACTCAAAGTCAGCCCAAATGCCTCGTGCAGAATGACGCTGACGTGAAAGTTTCGGTTCGGTTGTCGGCAATGACTTCCGACCAAGTTGAAAACGTGAGCTATCTGATTTCGCGGGCTCCCTATGCGAAGCCTCGCGAAGTCACCATGCACATTATCACCGAGCCCACTGCGCGGTGTGGTTTGTTCATGCAGTGTGACCCCAATGCGGCGGTTATCACTCCGGTGGCAACTAACCGCTACGTTCCGGTGCGTGTCTACACCGAAGCTGGCGGTGACATCACTGGCGCCGTTGTCGAAATTCATATGAGTTTTGACGCCATCTACGCAAACAGCTAAGATGGCTAATTGATGATGCTGGCGAGCTGTTGTGTCGAAGTGGTAAATGGCCTTTCCCGCCTAGACACCAATGGAAAGAGCGGGTCGGCCGCTTTGGCTTTCCAGCAGCTCGCCAGCATCATCACCATTTCTAAGAAAGGCTAACTAAGATGCGTTGGTCAATTAGGCACCCACTTTTGATTAAAGACAAAATTACAGGGTGACGTTTTTGGATGTTTCGGATTACCGCTTTCAACGATGATACGATGAAGTATGATTTTTGGAAGTCGTTAATGCGAAACCTAGAAACTTTGGTATGTTCTTTTGGCAACCATCATTGGGTGCCAAACACCAATCAGCGCCCTGCACAGTTTTTGGTGTGCCCGCGTTGCCTTGCCCGACGACACCTTCCGGGAGCCGCCTAATGGAGCCGCCTGTTTGGGTAGTTGAAAAGATGGCCGAGATTGACCCCTATAGTCATCTGGCCTATTGCCTTGGCGACCGCGATTTGAAAACTGGTTACGTCCAGCCGCCTTACTTTGCGTTGGTCAAGCTCTACCACGAAAAAGATTTTGAGAAAGAGCTTTTGCAGCCTCCTGAGTGGGACCGGCGCGGACCTATCTATTCGGTGTTTAATGGTGAACTAACCTCCCGCCCTACGTGGGATACCAATCGCGTGCCGGCTATCATCGCCCAGCTTTCGGACGACTCAGTTGCTAGCGGACGGGTCCTCGATTTACTCTCGAACTGGACGATTGACGCTCGCGACAAGCAGTATTGGCAGTATAAAAAGATGGCGAGGGAGTTCGATGAAGCCTGTCATAGAGGGGCTCTTGAAGCGGTTGACGCGGCAAAATCACATGCCCAGCATGCTCTCAAAGTCGGCGAGCAAGGCAGCAATCCAATCATCCCAAACAAGTTTGTCCCAAAAGAAGAGACAGCATTTTTGGCCGGAGATTACGACAAATCACTGGATAACCCGCATCTCAAAGAGCTGGCGCTGGCTATTGAACCTTGGGTGCTGGCTGGTTGGAAAACGCCCGAACAACGCGGCCTAAAGCCCCCGGACGATTTCTACGAGCCGAGCGTCAAACATGAGTAACGCTGAGCAACGCAATTTGCAGTGGGCGCGCGACTTTGTTTGCGGGCTACTCCATGCAGACGTGAACGAGGCCG
>CAIYTL010000065.1 GCA_903929105.1 uncultured Micrococcales bacterium
CACCAGCACCATAGAACATCAGCTGGCCAGCGGCCTCGGCCTCAACGAAAACAGCATTGTAGGCGCCGCGAACCGAAGCCAGCGGGTGTTCGTTCGGAATCATGGCTGGGTAAACACGCACCGAGATGCCTTTGTGACCGGCCTCGTCAGCGTCGATGCTTTCGCAGATTGCGAGCAGCTTAATAACGTAACCATCGCGCTTAGCTGCGTTGATTTGAGCTTTGGTGACCTTCGTGATGCCCTCGCGATAAACCTGCGAAAGTGGCACTTCGGTGTGAAACGCGAGTGAAGCCAAAATTGCAGCCTTCTGCGCGGCGTCAAATGCCTCGATGTCGGCAGTTGGGTCGGCCTCGGCATAACCCAGCTGCTGAGCCTCGGCGAGCGCATCTTCAAACTCAGCACCGGTTGTGTACATGCGGTCGAGAATGTAGTTCGTTGTGCCGTTCACAATGCCCATAATGCGCTTGACGCGGTCGCCCGCGAGCGATTCGCGCAGCGGGCGAATAATAGGAATCGCTCCGGCAACTGCTGCTTCAAAATAAAGTTGAGCGCCAACCTGTTCGGCGGTGTCAAAAAGCTCTGTGCCGTGAGTAGCAAGCAGCGCTTTGTTGGCGGTGACCACATCTGAACCTGAGTTGAGGGCTTGCAAAATGTAGGTGCGAGCGGGCTCAATGCCACCCATGACTTCGACCACGATGTCAGCGCTCAAAATAAGTGACTCGGCGTCGGTGGTGAGCAACTCAGCAGGCACACCAGCTTCGCGCGGGCCGTTGAGGTTTCTCACAGCAATACCGATTAGTTCAAGGTTTGCGCCAACGCGCGCACTAAGTTCAGCGCTGTTTTCGAGCAGAAGACGCGCAACCTGCGAGCCCACCGAACCCGCACCCAGCAGGGCTATTCGCAACGGACGATATTCGTTCACGATTTCACTAATCACATTCTGTTCTTTTGTTGCAGTTCTTGGTAACGCACATCGCGCGCAAAAAGATCGGCTTCGGTTTCGCCCCGAACCACTAACCTTGCTACCCCGGCACGCACAGCAACCACTGGCGGGCGAGTCAACATGTTGTAGTTGCTCGACAATGAATAACAATACGCACCCGTTGCAGGCACCGCCAATAGGTCACCGCTGGCAATATCAGCAGGCAGATAATCGGCGCGAACCACGATGTCGCCGCTTTCGCAGTGCTTGCCCACAACGCGAGCCAGAGCCGGATCAGCTTGGCTGTTGCGAGACGCCAAAGCAGCCGAGTAATCAGCCTCATAAAGGGCGGGGCGAGCGTTGTCGCTCATGCCACCATCGACCGAAACATACTTGCGCACGGCAGGAGTTGAGCCGTCAGAGACCAAAACTTCTTTAATGGTGCCCACGTTATAAAGAGTGAAGCTGCTCGGGCCAGCAATAACGCGGCCTGGTTCAAACGCCAGTTTAGGAACAGCAATGCCTCGAGCCTCACACTCACGTTTGACTGCAACGGCGATGTGGGCGGCAAAAGTGGTCAAACTTGGTGCGTCATCGGCAGCGGTGTAGTTGATGCCAAAACCGCCACCAAGGTTTAGCTCGGGAACATCGCCACCGGCTAGTAATTCGGCGTGCAACTCGATTAGACGTTTAGCCGCTTCGACAAAGCCATCAAGTGCAAAAATCTGTGAGCCAATGTGGCTGTGGATGCCCAAAAACTTGAGGTGACGGTGCGAGCGAATCTTGGCCACCAAGGCCGGCACATCTGCCAATGCCACGCCAAACTTTTGATCTTCGCGCGCTGTAGCTAAAAACTCGTGAGTGTAGGCGTGAACACCGCTGTTGACACGCAAGCGAACACCCTGAACTTTGTCTTGGGCGCCAGCAGCCGAAGCGATGCG
>CAIYTL010000066.1 GCA_903929105.1 uncultured Micrococcales bacterium
CGAAAAATGCGAGTGATGATTGTCTGTAGCTGATTCACCACACAAAAGTACCGTTGCCCTACCTGCCAACCGATTCAGCTGGCAATAACGGTGCATAACGCCTACTTTGTAGCGATGTTTACGAGTTTAGGAGCACGCACGATAACGTTGGCAACTGTTTTATCGCCAATCGCACGAGTAACCAGCGCAGAGTCAAAAGCCAACTGCCGCAGGGCGTCTTCTGAAATATCAACTGGCACTTCGAACTTGTCTCGCAGCTTGCCATCGACCTGCACTACGGCCACGATCGAATTCTCAACCAACAAAGACTCATCGGCCACTCTGAAACCCGCAAGAGCAACACCTGGTTGATTTCCCAACTTGACCCACATGTCTTCAGCGGTGTATGGAGCGAAAAGCGACAACGCCTTAGCGATTTCTTCAACCGCCTCATGAACTGCAGGGTCTGCGGCGCCAACAGAACCATCGATGGCCTTGCGAACCACATTGACGAGCTCCATGACCTTAGCAACGCCAACGTTGAACTTAAAGTTCTCGATGTTCGCCGAAAAATCGCGCAAGAACAGCGCAAGCGCCTTGCGCACTGCAGCATCGCCAGAACCGCTCACCGAGGCGCCTATGTTGCGAGAAGCTTCAACGTCGTTCGCCAAACGCCAAGCCCGAGCCAAGAACTTTGCCGAACCAGCAGGCGAAACATCAGCCCAGTCAATGTCATCTTCAGGTGGCCCAGCAAAGGCCATGGTCAAACGAATAGCATCAACACCGTGCTCGTCAAGCTGATCACTCAGGCGCACCAGGTTACCGCGAGATTTGCTCATCGCCGAACCGTTCATCAAAACCATTCCCTGGTTTAGCAAGCGGGTGAAGGGTTCTTCGAAGTTGACATGACCGAGGTCAAACAACACCTTGGTGAAGAAACGCGCATAAAGCAGGTGCAAAATAGCGTGGGTTACACCGCCGACATACTGGTCAACTGGTGCCCAAGCCGCAGCCTCAGCAGGGTCAAAAGCTACGTCGGTCGAGTTTGGTGACAGGTAGCGCAAGAAGTACCAAGACGAGTCAACAAAGGTGTCCATCGTGTCGGTGTCGCGCTTGGCAGGTGCGCCACATTTAGGGCATGGAACATTTACCCAATCAGTCGCAGCACCTAACGGGCTCGTGCCCTTTGGAGATAGGTCAAGACCTTCTGCGGCTGGCAACTCGACAGGCAGTTGATCGGCAGGCACAGGGATTTCGCCACATGAATCACAGTGGATGATCGGAATCGGCGTGCCCCAGTAACGCTGACGGCTAATCAACCAGTCGCGCAATCTAAAGTTTTTGGCAGCCTCGCCGTTGCCCTCTTTGCTCAAGAACGTGATTGCCGCGTTGATGGCTTCTGCCTTTTCAAGACCATTCAACGGGCCCGAGTTCACAAGCACACCGTCGCCAGCTGCAGCCAAACCAGTCTCGATCGGGTCAGCCTCGCCGGTCTCGAGTACGACTCTCACGGGCAAACCGAACTTTCGCGCGAAATCTAGGTCACGCTGGTCGTGAGCGGGCACGGCCATAATGGCACCGTGTCCATAGTCGGCCAAGACATAGTCGGCCGTCCAGATAGGTAAACGCTCGCCATTGATTGGGTTGATCGCATAACGGCCTAAGAAAACTCCTGATTTTGGTCGATCAGTTGCAAGGCGTTCAATGTCGTTAGCTTTCTTGACTCCATCTAGGTATTCAGCAAAAGCGGTTTGAATGCTGTTTCCATCACCCTCGAGCAGCGAGGCATCGCTAACCAACTCGGCAGCGAGTGCACTGTCAGGTGCAACTACCATGAAAGTTGCGCCAAATAGTGTGTCTGGGCGCGTGGTGTAAACGATAACCGGTTCATCGCGACCCTCAACAACGAACTTCACGTCGGCACCGTTTGAACGACCGATCCAGTTGCGCTGCATGGTCAAAACTTTTGAAGGCCAGTTGCCCTCAAGCGAATCGAGATCGTCTAGAAGACGGTCAGCATATTCGGTTACTTTGAAGAACCACTGTGTCAAAGCTTTTTTGGTGACAGCGCTGTCGCAACGCTCGCAAAGCCCACCAACAACCTGCTCATTCGCTAGAACGGTTTGGCAACTAGGGCACCAGTTGACCATTGAGTTCTTGCGATAAGCCAAACCCTTGTTGTAAAACTCTAGAAACAACCACTGATTCCAGCGGTAATAGATTGGGTCGCAGGTGCGAATCACGCGATCCCAGTCAAATGAACAAGCGTAACGACGCATCGAAGAGCGCTGCTGCTCGATATTGTCGTAAGTCCAACCGCGAGGGTCTAAGCCGCGCTTGATTGCCGCGTTTTCGGCAGGCAAGCCGAAGGCATCCCAGCCAATTGGGTGAAGCACATTGAAACCTTTTTGCACCCAGTAACGCGCAACCACATCGCCAAGGGCGTAGGCCTCGGCGTGCCCCATGTGAAGATCGCCAGAGGGGTAAGGAAACATGTCGAGAACATACTTTTTAGGGCGAGTATCGCCAGCTTTGCCTGAGGCGAACGGACGCAGTTCGTCCCACACCGGCAACCACTTGTCTTGAATGTCAAAGACGCTATAGCCAGTTTCGTCAGCAGGGGTTTGTGTTGATTCAGACATAACGTCTAGGTTACCAAGCGTCGGGCACTTCGAGGGCTGCTAACAGTGCTCGTGCCTTCAGTTTGGTCTCGGCGATCTCGAATTCTGGGTCACTGTCGCTAGTGATGCCTCCCCCGATGCCAATGCTTAGATTTTGACCCTCAAACACAATGCTTCTAATCACCATTGCAACATCAGAGTGGTCAAAGTGACCGAGGTAGCCGAAAAGACCCGAATAAATGCCGCGAGGGCCTTTTTCGAACTTTTCGATTAGTTCAATTGCGCGAATTTTTGGTGCACCGGTCATTGAACCTCCTGGGAACATTGAACTGAGGGCATCAACGTGGTTCAGCTCTGGCTTTAGCTGGCCTTGAATGGTGCTGACCAGTTGGTGAACTGACGCAAAACTTTCCACTTCAAACAGTTTGGTCACCTGCACCGAATCAGGCTCGCAAACCTTTGCTAAGTCATTTCGCATTAGGTCGACAATCATCAGGTTTTCGGCACGCTCTTTTATGTTGGATGCCAGCTCGGCGGCGACGAGCTCATCGGCGCCTTCTCGACTTTCGCTGGCACGTGCGCGGGTGCCTTTTATGGGCTTGGTTTGCAGGGTTCCGGCGCGGTTTGCGCTCAAAAACTGCTCAACACTTGCGCTCACCAGAGCGAACTCCCCTACCCGAAGATAACCCGAATATGGCGCCGGGTTGATCTCGCGCAGGCGATAGAAGACGTCTAGCGGGTCGAGGTTGTGTTGCGCGGTCAGCTGATTGGTCAGGCACAGTTGATAAACGTTGCCGGCCGCTATTTCGGCTTGTGCTGATTTGATTAGACCCAAATAGGTTTGATCGTCATGACGAGCAGTTAGGTTGCGCACACCACGTTTGGCTCGCAACGCGAATCGATAGCCTAGCGAATTGCCGCCGGTGAGTGTGAGGTTGAGTAGGGCCGCGTGATACCACCGGTCAAACGCTTTTTGGCTAGCAAAAAAGCCAATAAACCACATTTGGCGTGTGTCATGATCAAAAACCATTCCGCGCGTTACCGTCAGAACTCGCGAAACCGACTCTGGATCATAAGCCAGAGCGAAAACCAAGCCTGGTCGCCAATCGAATGGCAGGTCGAGGTCGCTCGAGCCTTTCACAAAGGCACTAAATTTTGTCTGCGAATTGGCGATTGGCACTAGCCCTTCGTCGCGTGTGAAAAACTCTTCAATCTCATCTGCTTCACCCATGACCGAAAACCTGTCAGCCGGGTGAGTTTCACGGTCAAACCAAAAAGCCCGCTCGCTTTCGGCATAAAACGCTGCAAAGCAATCGGCAGGAGCCACCCATCCCGCAAAATTGCGTGCAAAGAGTTGGCGGCTTGCAGTCATGAAGGGTTAACTCTCTTGGAGGGCAGATGTTAGATGAAATCGTCTGACTTTCTAGCATATAGATTAGAGGCAAGTGAAAGGCGGCAAAGGTGAACGGCACTAACGAAACAGTGCGATTCTTTCGCTTTGTCGAAGGCAAACTCAGCGAGATTTCAGAACCGGGTGTTGAAGTACATTTGGCTGTTGCTGATTCTTGGTTGGTTGAATCAGGTCGAGTTCGCAACCTTCAAGCACACTTTGACCGTTTTGCGTCTTGGGTTGAAGCCACTCACCCAAGCGAGTCAGGCAATTTGTCTGGCTTTTTCGACGCTGTTGTTGCCGCGATTCCAGAAGAAAATACTTGGTTTCCAAGAATTGAACTTCACGCCGAGGCGCCGGCTGGAGAAAAGTTGCACTTTAGGTTGAGACCAGCCCCCGAACTAACTGCCAGCCTGTTGCTTTGGGCTTTTAATGAGCCAGATACTAGGCAAAGTCGCAGAATAAAGGGGCCCGATTTGAGTTTTGGAATGCAGTTGCGGCGGCACGCGAAACTTCACGGAGCAGACGAGGCAGTGTTTTTAACCGAAGACGGCTTCATAAACGAAGGCGCGCTGAGTTCACTGGTTTGGTGGCGCGATGATGTGCTCTGCAGTACTTCAAATGAAGTGCAGTGGCTGCCGTCAATCACACGCGATGAGGTTTTCGGCATTGCACGTGACTGCGGCTTTGAAACACGGCTTGAGCTTGCCACTGCAGAGTCTTTGGCCGGCCTTGAGGTGTGGGCTTTAAGTAGCTTGCAGGGAATTCGACCAGCGACCGGAATCTTGATTGGCGATAACCGAGTGCTGTTCGCTAAGCCGGTTCGGTCTGAAAGTTTTCAAAAACGTTTGCGCCTATTGGCATCAAAGGTGCACTAACCAATAGCGTAGCTTCGGTCTGCCTGCGCAATAACATCAGCATCGTGACTGATGAGTATTACCGCCCGGTTAGCGCGCGATTTAGCAAGGTTTATTAGGTCAGCAATTAGCTGATGGGCGCTCTGGTAGTCGAGGTTTGCGGTGGGTTCGTCAAAAATCAGAACGTCGAAGTCAACTAATAACGCCCGAGCCAGAGCAAGTCTTGCCGCTTCGCCGCCTGAAATCGCTCGCCCTAATTCTGCAACTTCGGTCTGCAAACCTGCTCTAGCTTCGAATGTCGCCCACAGGTTAACAGTTTTCAACGCCTCGATCATTTCAGCGTCAGTAGCATCTGGCTTGGCAACTTTGAGGTTGGCCTTTACATCACCGTCAAAAATGGTCGGATGCTGCTGCAAATAGCCCACCCGCTTTCGCAACATTTCAGCGTCGAAGTCGTTGACTGGTTTGTTGTTATAGAGATAGGTTCCTGAGAGGGCTTGCACGAACCTGGACAGCACTAAGGCAACCGAAGATTTTCCTGCACCACTGTGTCCGGTGATTGCGATCACTTCACCTTGTTCGAGTTGCAGGTTTACATTTTTGACAACCAGTCGAGAGCTGCCGTAGGCGACGCAAACGTCACTTAATTCAAGTGATTCAAAAGGCTCTAAATGAATCAAAGTTGGCTGAGTTGAAGGCCTCGCAAGATAAATCGGCACTTGCATGTCTAAGACTTGAGCGACGCGCGAAGCCGAGGCCACATAGCGTTGCCAAGCTGAAACCACCGTTTGCACACCTTGCAGAACGTCAAAAACCGCAAGAGGCAAAAGGGTTATGGCAGCGATCCACACGCCTTCGATGTGCCCCGCAGCAAAGGCCTGTGCCGCAAAGTAGGCGTTTGCCACCGTGGCTAAAATCGATAAGGCGGCAAAACTTGCTTGACTAATGCCATGCGACCAGGCAGATGAATTAGCAGACTCGGCCAGTTTGGTCTCGGCCTCAGAAATTCGATCTAGCTGCGCCGGCGCCCAATCGAAAGCCCGAAATTCGTCTAGCGATTCGAAGAGTTTCAAAGTTTCTGCGCTTAGGTTTGCTCGATCTTTCGCACTA
>CAIYTL010000067.1 GCA_903929105.1 uncultured Micrococcales bacterium
ACTCAATCACCGGTCACTACGCCGAGGCTCAGGCCGTTCTAGACGCTGTAGCCGCGGCTGGCGTTTCTTATGACGATGTCACCGAGCTGCTAGAAACCGAAGGCGTTGACAAGTTCGTTGTTTCATGGAACGAGCTGCTAGAGACCATTTCGGCATCATTGAAGGCAGCTAACTAATGTCACTAAAGGTTGCCGTTTCAGGCAAAACTGCGGCCGCGGTTGCTGCCACTATCGATGAACTGGTTGCCGACAAGGTTGCTAGCCGAATCGCAGCCAAAGACTTCACACTTTGGGGCAAAGATGCCGAGGCTGAAAGCTCAATTCGTCTCGGATGGGTCACCTCAGCAATCGACAGCGCTCCCCTTGTGGCCGGCATTTTGGCTCTTCGCGACGAGTTTGCCGCAAAGGGCATAAACCGTTTCGTGCTTTGCGGCATGGGCGGTTCGTCGTTGGCACCCGAGGTAATAACCTCGACCGCCGGCGTCGAACTAGTTGTGCTTGACTCAACCAACGCTGACCAGGTTGGCGCAGCTTTGGCTGGCGACCTGGCTCGCACGGCAATCGTGGTTTCATCAAAGTCGGGTTCGACTGTTGAAACTGACTCGCAGAAGCGTGTTTTCGAAAAAGCTTTCACCGATGCCGGCATCGACAAAGCAGACCGCGTGGTAATCGTCACCGACCCCGGTTCACCAATGGAGGCCGCGGCTAAGGCCGATGGCTACCGCATTTTTAATGCAGACCCTACTGTGGGCGGCCGCTACTCGGCTCTAACAGCTTTCGGTTTGGTTCCAAGTGGCTTGGCTGGCGCCGACATCGCAGGTTTGCTCGCTGACGCGCAGTCGGCTTCGGCCTTGCTTGCTAGCGACGACGCTTCGAACCCTGGCTTGGTTCTTGGTGCAGCACTTGCTCGCACCGCGAATGGCGCTGGTTTCGCCGACAAGGTCGGCATTGTGACCGACGGCACATCTATTGTTGGTTTTGGCGACTGGGCCGAACAGCTTATTGCCGAATCAACCGGCAAGATCGGTCGCGGCATTTTGCCTGTTGTTCTTGAGCCAAACAGCCCAGAACTTGCAGTTGCCGCCGGTGACCTGGTGGTTGCCCGTTTGGTTGCCGACGCAAACTCAGCTGTCGGCAACGAGGTTGCAACTTCGGGCCCACTAGGTGCACAGTTTTTGCTTTGGGAGTTCGCAACCGTTGTTGCCAGCCGCCTATTGGGCATCAACCCTTTCGATCAGCCAGACGTTGAATCGGCAAAGATTGCTGCTCGCGGCATGCTCGAGCAACGTGCAGCTGTAATCGCTGCTGACTTTGAAGCCGAAAACATCGAAGTTCGGGCCACCGAACTCGATTTAGCCGGCGCCAACAGCATCAGCGCAGCAATCGACGCGTTGCTTTCTCAAGTTGCACCAGATGGCTACATTTCAGTTCAGGCCTACCTAGACAGAACATCAGCGCCTCAGGCTGCCGAACTTCGCGACCTAATCGCTGCTCGCACCTCACGCCCGGTCACCTTCGGTTGGGCTCCACGTTTCTTGCACTCAACCGGTCAGTATCACAAGGGTGGTCCGCGCCAGGGTGTTTACCTTCAGCTAGTTTCAGTTGCAAAGCATGACATCGCAGTGCCTGGTCGCGAGTTCACCTTTGGCGAGCTCATTGCCTCTCAGGCAGCCGGCGACGCATCGGTTCTGGGAGCCCTCGGTCGACCAGTGCTAACCCTTACCCTGGGTGATGCGGCTGCAGGCGTTGCTACAGTCAAGAACGCTATCTAAGGAGCCGGCTTCTTTTATGAGCCCAGTAAAAATTTCTGCAGGTAACAACCCGCTGCGCCAAGCCGAAGACCGTCGACTTAATCGCATAGCAGGCCCAAGCAGCCTAATTATTTTTGGTGTGACGGGTGACCTTTCACGCAAAAAGTTGATGCCAGCGGTTTATGACCTCGCCAACCGCGGCTTGTTGCCACCGGGCTTTGCCCTGGTTGGTTTCGCCCGCCGTGACTGGGTGAACGAAGATTTCGCAAAAATCGTGCACGACTCGGTTCGCGAATATGCTCGCACCCCGTTTAGCGAAGAGGTTTGGCAGCAGCTGGCAACCGGAATTCGCTTTGTTCAAGGCGATTTTGACGACGATGCCGCATTTGACCGTTTGAAAGAGACTGTAGAAGAACTCGACAATGTGCGCGGCACCAATGGCAATCACGCGTTCTATCTTTCGATTCCGCCTAAAGCTTTTCCGCTGGTCACAAAACAGCTTTCACGCTCAGGCCTTGCCACGGCTAAAGCCGACCAGTTTCGCCGCGTAGTCATTGAAAAGCCTTTCGGTTCAGACCTCGAGACTGCTCGTGAACTCAACAAAGTTGTCGAAGACGTTTTTCCGGCTGACTCAGTCTTTAGAATCGACCACTAC
>CAIYTL010000068.1 GCA_903929105.1 uncultured Micrococcales bacterium
CATCGGGGCCGACTGTGTTAGGCCATCAAGCGACTTTTGGTTTCTAGGTGCCAGCACCGCAGTAGGTCGACAAGCGCTTCTCATTGTTGAAAATCCCAGTCAGGTTGATGCCACTTTTAGTGTCGAGCTTTTCGATCAAGGTGGCAAAATTAACGCTTCTGGAATCGATGGGCTTTCAGTCACGGCGGGCAAAACTACGGTTGTGCCGCTAGCTGCATTTGCGCCCAGCGACCCTACTCTGGCAGTTCACCTTTCAAGTCAAGGTGGTGCCGTTGCAGCGTGGATTCAGCAGAAGACCGTTCGCGGCACAGTTGCTGCCGGCGCAGATTTCATTTCGCCTTCGAGCCCAGCCGATAAAGTGCAAGTGCTGCCGGGGCTGACCATTGCTGCGTCAAAGGCAGCTTCTGACATTGCCAAGTCAAACCCTGACTACGCAGATTTGGCTCCATCTGTGCGAATTTTCGTTCCCGCTGTTACGGCTGGTGCAGCCAATTCGGTGAACCTGACGGTTTTGGTTTCAGGAATCGATGCTAAACCTTTCGGCACAGTGGTTCGTCAAGATGTTGCGGTGGGCCAAGCCGTCGATGTGCCTTTGACCGGTTTAGCTGACGGCAAATATTCAGTTGAGGTCACGGCTTCTAAACCCTTCTTTGCTTCAATGAAGGTCAGCGCGAACAGCAGTGATGCTGCCAAAGTCTTAACCTCGACCGGCTCAGACTTCACTTGGATCAGTGCCGCCGAGCCGATTACCAGCATGCGCAACTTTATGGTTCCGGGCATCGGCTTCAGCTCGCTAAACATCGCCAACGACAGCAATAGCGAAGCCACGGTAACCGTCAAAGACGTTACCCACGCAAAAGTCAAAACCTACGTGCTGCCTAAGAGCGGCATTATTGACTCACCTACCCATGCTGGTGACAATCTGCAGATATTTGCGACTTCAAAGATTTATGCGAACCTCACCACAACGCAAGGCAATGGAATTGCCACTTTGAAAATATTAGATGCCAAGAACCTCGGCGGCCAGGTCGAAGTGAGCCTGCGCTAGCGGGTCAGTGGTCGCCCAAAAAGAAATCTGGTTCACGCCCGATAAGTTCGGCTGCCGCGCTGAAAACTTGAAACTCGATTGACATTCGAACTTCGAAATTAGTCTTGCGGCGGTGTTGTCCAAATCGCTCAATCGGTAGTCGATAAATCACGATAGTCATTTGCTCAGTTTTCACTGCCCAGCGCCGAACTTTATTGGTGCCCGGTCGAAAGCTGGGGGAGTCAAAAATTTCGTATTTGAGCTGGGCGAGTTCGTCGGCATAGTTGGTCTTTATAAACTCAACTGTGTTTTTGACAATGTCTTCGAAACTGCCAACGCGACTCGAACTTTGAGCAAAAAGCGGGCTGAATGACACTCGACGAATCGAACGCCCGTGTCGATTGCGAATCATGGGCAACAACTTTGATGGGTCAGCCGCGAAACCAGGCCCAACTGGCTTAGCTGGTTCTTGTTCAAAATCGTGCGACATAGGCACAGTTTATGGGCGTTCGGCTATTCTTGACCAGTAGTTTGAACTTGCTCTGAAAGGCTCACATGTCGGTTGACTGGAACTCCATCGTAAAAACCTACGACGTTCGCGGTTTGGTTGGCTCAGCTCTCACCACCGAAATCGTTTCGGCTTTAGCAGCTGGTTTTGTTGACGAACTCGGGGCCGCCGGTCAAGACGTTGTCGTTGGCCACGACATGCGTGACTCATCGCCTGAGTTCGCCGATGCCTTTGCCGCAGGTGCTCAGGCTCGAGGTGCAAACGTTGTTTCGATTGGCCTGTGCTCGACCGACGAGAGTTACTACGCTTCGGGCGCACTCGGTGCACCAGCTGCAATGTTCACTGCAAGCCACAACCCGGCTACCTACAACGGCATTAAGTTTTCGCGAGCGGGTGCTCGCGGAATCAGTCTCGACACTGGTTTGGCTGCCATTCGCGACCGCGCAAAAGTTTATTTGGCCGAAGGCATTGACGAAGTTGATGAGCCAGGCAGTTACCGCGACGAGCACATCTTGGCAAAATACGCTGCCTATTTGCGCGAGCTAGTAGACCTGCGCTCAATTCGCCCGCTCAAAATTGTGATTGACGCCGGAAACGGCATGGGTGGCATGACTGTGCCGGCTGTGCTCGGTAACGCCTGCGATTTGGGTCAGTTGCCACTCGAGATTGTTCCGCTTTATTTTGAACTTGATGGCAGTTTTCCTAACCACGAAGCAAACCCGCTCGACCCTAAGAACTTAGTTGACCTTCAAAAAGCGGTGGTCGAACACGGCGCCGACTTGGGTTTGGCGTTTGACGGCGATGCCGACCGTTGCTTTGTGATCGACGAAAAAGGTGAGCCAGTCACACCTTCTGCAGTTGCCGCTGTAGTGGCTCGCCGTGAGATTGCTCGTGAGCGCGCCACCCACCCGCAGGCAGACATCACAGTGCTTTACAACCTCATCACCTCGCGCATCGTGGCCGAAACTATCGAAGCCGATGGTGCGACCGCAGTTCGAACCAAGGTCGGCCACTCACTGATTAAAGATCAGATGGCCGAGACAAACGCGATTTTTGGCGGAGAACACTCTGCCCACTATTACTTCAGAGACTTCTGGGGTGCTGACAACGGCATGCTCGCAGCTATGCATGTGCTAGCCGAGTTCGGCTCGCAGGCCGCGCCACTTTCTGACTTTGCTCGACAATACAACCCTTATTTCTTAAGCGGTGAAATCAACTCAACTGTCAGCGATGTTCCGGCCGCTAAGTCTCGCGTGCAGAGCGCTTTTGCCGCTCGCGCAGATTTCGAAGAATTTGACGGCATTACGGTGACCGGCCGTGACGCCGGCGATGGTTCATGGTGGTGGTTCAACGTTCGCGCATCGAACACCGAGCCGCTATTGCGCTTGAACGTCGAAGCTCGCGACGAGGCCGTCATGGTCGCGATTCGTGATGAAGTTTTGGCGCTGATTCGCCAAGCCTAAAACTTTTTTGGTCATATAAAAAAGGTAACGATTTGGCAAATGTCAGTGATAATTGACAAATGCTAAATTCAACGCGCACAACGTTCGATTTCAAGGTCGCTGACCTGTCACTTGCCGAGGCTGGTCGTCACCAGATTCGCTTGGCTGAGAACGAAATGCCTGGCCTTATGGCAATTCGCGATGAATATGCTCCGAGCCAACCACTAGCCGGTGCGCGCATCGCGGGCTCGCTTCACATGACGGTTCAAACCGCAGTTCTGATCGAAACCCTGGTTGCTCTGGGTGCTCAGGTTCGCTGGGCTAGCTGCAACATTTTTTCAACGCAAGACGAAGCCGCAGCTGCGGTTGTTGTCGGCCGTGACGGCACAGCAGAAACACCAACCGGCACTCCAGTTTTTGCCTGGAAAGGTGAGAGCCTCGAGGAATACTGGTGGTGCACCGATCGCATTTTTGACTGGTCAGCCGAAGCCAGCGATGCAGGTGCTGAGTTCACCGGGCCAAATTTGATTTTGGATGACGGCGGCGACGCAACCCTTTTGGTTCACAAGGGTCGCGAGTTTGAACTTGCCGGTTCAGTGCCGGCAACCGGTGTTGACGACAGCGAAGAATATGGCGTTATTTTGCAACTGCTTCGCAAATCGCTGGCTGCTGACCCAACGCGCTTCACCCGCATCGCTGCCGAAATCAAAGGTGTCACCGAAGAGACCACCACCGGCGTTCACCGCCTCTCTGAGTTTCACAAGCGCGGCGAACTTTTGTTCCCTGCAATCAACGTCAACGACTCGGTTACCAAGTCGAAGTTTGACAACAAATATGGCATTCGCCACTCTTTGCCAGATGGTCTAAACCGCGCAACAGACGTTTTGATCGGTGGCAAGACTGCTTTCGTTGCTGGCTATGGCGATGTTGGCAAGGGCGCCGCCGAAGCGCTTCGTGGCCAGGGTGCACGAGTTTTGGTTAGCGAAGTTGACCCAATTTGTGCGTTGCAGGCTGCAATGGACGGTTTTCAGGTTGTTCAGCTTGAGTCTGTCATTGGCGACGTCGACATTTTTGTGACTGCAACCGGCAACACCGGCATCATTCGCCCAGAGCACTTGTTGAACATGAAGCACCTCGCCATCATCGCCAACATCGGCCACTTTGACGACGAAGTTGACATGGCTGGCATAAGTCGAATTGCTGGCGCAACCAAGATTGAAATCAAACCTCAGGTTCACGAATGGCGTCTGCCAACCGGCCGGTCAGTGTTGATTCTTTCAGAGGGCCGCCTTATGAACTTGGGTAACGCCACCGGGCATCCGTCATTTGTAATGAGCAACTCGTTTAGCAACCAGGTGCTCGCACAAATCGAAATCTTCACCAAAGAGTATGAAACCGGCGTTTATGTTTTGCCTAAAACTCTTGACGAAAAAGTTGCGAGGTTGCATCTTGACGCTTTAGGTGTTGAATTAACCGTGTTGACTAACGAACAGGCCCGTTACATTGGTGTAGCGGTTGATGGCCCGTTCAAAGTTGACCACTAC